>NZ_JCALCF010000029.1:0-58299 GCF_059812185.1 Mycobacterium sp. NGS67 | reverse complement strand
CTACTCCGGCGCGCTGTGCGCCCCGGCCTTGGCCAGGTCCGGCTCGGTCGGCTTGCGGGTCCCGGTGAAGGTGAACTTCGCGTCCTCGCCGGCGCTTTCGCCGTCCCAGTTGTCGACGTCGACGGTGACGATCTGGCCCGGACCGATCTCCTCGAACAGGATCTTCTCCGAGAGCTGGTCCTCGATCTCGCGCTGGATGGTGCGCCGCAGCGGACGCGCACCCAGCACCGGGTCGAAGCCGCGCTTGGCCAGCAGTGCCTTGGCCTTGTCGGTCAGCTCCATCGACATGTCCTTGGTCTTGAGCTGCTTGCCGACCCGCTCGATCATCAGGTCGACCATCTGGATGATCTCGTCGCGAGTCAACTGGTGGAAGACGATGATGTCGTCGATGCGGTTGAGGAACTCCGGGCGGAAGTGCTTCTTCAGCTCGTCGTTGACCTTCTGCTTCATCCGCTCGTAGTTGTTGTCCCCACCGCTCTGACTGAAGCCCAGCCCCACCGGCTTGGAGATATCCGAGGTACCCAGGTTCGAGGTGAAGATCAGCACGGTGTTCTTGAAGTCCACCGTGCGGCCCTGACCGTCGGTGAGCCGGCCGTCCTCGAGGACCTGCAACAGACTGTTGTAGATCTCCTGGTGGGCCTTCTCGATCTCGTCGAACAGCACCACGCTGAACGGCTTGCGGCGCACCTTCTCGGTGAGCTGGCCGCCCTCCTCGTAGCCGACGTACCCGGGCGGGGCACCGAACAGCCGCGACGCGGTGAAGCGGTCGTGGAACTCGCCCATGTCGATCTGGATGAGCGCGTCGTCGTCGCCGAACAGGAAGTTGGCCAGCGCCTTGGACAGCTCGGTCTTACCGACGCCGGACGGGCCGGCGAAGATGAACGAACCCGACGGGCGCTTGGGGTCTTTCAGCCCGGCACGGGTACGGCGGATCGCCTTCGAAACAGCCTTGACGGCGTCGACCTGGCCGATGATCCGCTTGTGGATCTCGTCCTCCATGCGCAGCAGCCGGGTGGTCTCGGCCTCGGTGAGCTTGAACACCGGGATGCCGGTCCAGTTGCCCAGCACCTCGGCGATCTCGTTGTCGTCCACCTCGGCGACCACGTCCATGTCGCCTGAGCGCCACTGCTTTTCGCGCTCGGCCCGCTGCGCGACCAGTTGCTTCTCCCGGTCCCGCAGGCTCGCGGCCTTCTCGAAGTCCTGGGCGTCGATCGCCGATTCCTTCTCCCGGCGCGCCTCGGCGATCTTCTCGTCGAACTCGCGCAGGTCTGGCGGAGCGGTCATCCGGCGGATCCGCATGCGCGCCCCCGCCTCGTCGATCAGGTCGATCGCCTTGTCCGGCAGGAACCGGTCGTTGATGTAACGGTCCGCCAGGGTGGCGGCAGCCACGATCGCGGAGTCGCTGATCGACACCCGGTGGTGCGCCTCGTAGCGGTCCCGCAGACCCTTGAGGATCTCGATGGTGTGCGCCACAGTCGGCTCGCCGACCTGCACCGGCTGGAAGCGGCGCTCCAGGGCGGCGTCCTTCTCGATGTACTTGCGGTACTCGTCTAGCGTCGTGGCGCCGATGGTCTGCAGCTCACCGCGGGCCAGCTTGGGCTTGAGGATGCTGGCCGCGTCGATTGCGCCCTCGGCAGCACCCGCCCCGACCAGCGTGTGCAACTCGTCGATGAACAGGATGATGTCGCCGCGGGTGTTGATCTCCTTGAGCACCTTCTTCAGGCGTTCCTCGAAGTCACCGCGGTAGCGCGAACCGGCGACCAGCGAACCCAGGTCCAGGGTGTAGAGCTGCTTGTCCTTGAGCGTCTCCGGAACTTCGCCGTGCACGATGGCCTGGGCCAGCCCCTCCACGACGGCGGTCTTGCCGACACCGGGCTCGCCGATCAGCACCGGGTTGTTCTTGGTGCGGCGGCTCAGCACCTGCATGACCCGCTCGATTTCCTTCTCGCGGCCGATGACCGGGTCGAGCTTGCCTTCCATGGCGGCCGCGGTCAGGTTGCGGCCGAACTGGTCGAGGACCAGCGACGTCGACGGAGAGCCGGACTCGCCGCCACGACCACCGGTGCCGGCTTCGGCGGCCTCCTTGCCCTGGTAGCCGCTCAGCAACTGGATCACCTGCTGACGCACCCGGGTCAGCTCGGCACCGAGCTTGACCAGCACCTGCGCCGCCACGCCCTCACCCTCGCGGATCAGGCCCAGCAGGATGTGTTCGGTGCCGATGTAGTTGTGGCCCAGCTGCAACGCCTCGCGCAGGCTCAGCTCGAGGACCTTCTTGGCCCTCGGGGTGAACGGGATGTGCCCGGACGGTGCCTGCTGGCCTTGGCCGATGATCTCCTCGACCTGGCTGCGCACGCCTTCCAGCGAGATGCCCAGGGACTCCAGTGACTTGGCTGCGACGCCTTCGCCTTCGTGGATGAGACCCAGCAGGATGTGTTCAGTCCCGATGTAGTTGTGGTTGAGCATCCTGGCCTCTTCTTGAGCCAGAACGACGACCCTGCGGGCACGGTCGGTAAAACGTTCAAACATCGGTTATTACCTGCTCTCCCTCACCATCGGTACTCCGTCTCGAAACGACGACACCCTGTCTTCGTTCGACCCAGCCGGCACAGGGGCCGACGTCGCGTACCTTCCGTCCACTCTAATGGTCGGCCCGCCGCGGTACTAACCTCGCGGTACGCAGCGACACCGAAGCACAAAGGGGATAACGCAAAAGGACGTCCATGCGTTTCCGCCAATGCCCGCCGATCGGTTCGCCGCAAGCGAAAGGCAAAAAAATCCGGCGCTCAGGCCTCGGGCCCGGACGCCGGATCAAGCGTGTCGTGCGGTTAGGTTGCGGCGTGGAAGGCGTCGATGACGTCGGCCGGGATACGGCCGCGGGTCGACACGTTGTGCCCGTTGCGGCGCGCCCATTCCCGAATCGCGGCGCTCTGCTCACGGTCGATGGCGCCGCGGCCCCGTCCGGTACCCGAACGACCGCGCCGCCTGCCCCCGACCCGGCGCCCGGCAGCCACCCAGCCCTTCAGGTCGTTGCGCAGTTTCGCCGCATTTTTACTCGAAAGGTCGATCTCATAGGTCACCCCGTCAAGCCCGAATTCAACCGTTTCGTCGGCGGCGCCGGCACCGTCGAAATCATCGACCAAGGTGACGGTCACTTTCTTCGCCATTGGCTTACCCTCACGTTTCTTCGTGTGCTGTTACAGATCCAGTTCGGATAGACTCCCCGGAACTAATCTGCCATAAGAACCTCAAATACTCAATCCGGCACAACTCCGCCAGTTCAGTTGGAGTGCGGCCGAACAATCGGGAACAAAACGGTCTCCCTAATTGACAGCCCGGTCAAACACATCAACAACCGATCGATACCCATTCCCGTTCCGGTGCAAGGGGGCATACCGAACTCCAGAGCGGCGAGAAAATCCTCGTCGAGAAGCATCGCCTCGTCGTCGCCGGCGGCCGCCGCACGCGCTTGATCAGCGAATCTCTCCCGCTGCACCACCGGGTCGTTCAATTCCGAGTAACCGGTGGCCAGCTCCACGCCGTGCAGGTATAAGTCCCACTTCTCGGTGACCCCGGCAATACTGCGGTGCTGGCGGGTCAAAGGGGTGGTCTCGACGGGGAAATCCCTGACAAATGTGGGTGCGGTCAAGCTCTTGCCGACCGCGTGTTCCCAAAGTTCTTCGACGAGTTTGCCGTGCCCAAAACCCCGGTCGTCGGGAATCTCCACGTCTAGCCGAGCCGCGATCGCACGCAGACTGTCAACCGAAGTATCGGGTGTGATCTCTTCCCCGAGTGCGTCGGAGAGTGAGAAATACATCTCAAGAGTTGCCCATTCTCCGTCGATGTTGTACACGCTGCCATCTGGCATCGGAAGTTCTCTGGTGCCGATCGCCTCGTCGGCCACCTCTTGAATAAGTTCCCTAGTGACGACCGCCGAATCGTCATAGGTGCCGTAGGTCTGGTAGGTCTCCAGCATTGAGAATTCCGGCGAATGGGTGGAATCGGTTCCTTCGTTTCGGAACACTCGATTTAGTTCGAAGACCTTGTCAAAACCGCCCACGATGCAGCGCTTGAGGAACAGTTCCGGAGCGATCCGCAAGTAAAGATCGATGTCGAGCGCATTGGAATGGGTGACGAAGGGCCGCGCCGCCGCGCCCCCGGCCAACGTCTGCAAGATCGGCGTTTCGACTTCGAGGAACCCGCGGCGTTCCAGCGCATTCCTGATCGCGCGGATGACCGCGATCCGCTGCCGGGCCACGTCGCGCGCTTGCGGGCGCACGATCAGGTCGACGTAGCGCTGCCGGACCCGCGCCTCCTCGCTCATCTCTTTGTGCGCGACGGGCAACGGCCGCAGTGACTTGGCGGCCATCCGCCAGGAATCGGCCAGCACCGACAATTCCCCGCGCCGTGAACTGATCACCGTGCCGTGCACGTAGACGATGTCGCCCAGGTCCACGTCAGCCTTCCAGGCATCCAGCGAGGCCTGTCCGACCTTGTCCAGGCTGACCATCGCCTGCAGCTGGGTTCCGTCACCGTCTTGGAGCGTCGCGAAGCACAGTTTTCCGGTGTTGCGGGCGAACACCACGCGCCCCGCGACACCGACGACGTCCTCGGTCGCGGTGTCGGTGGGCAGGTCCGGGTAGGCGGCCCGGATCTCGGCAAGCGTGTGCGTGCGATCGATGGCCACCGGATAGGGGTCGTGCCCGTCGGCCAACAGCCGAGCCCGCTTGTCCCGACGGATCCGGAATTGTTCGGGAAGATCCGCGGCGGCGTCTTGATCGGGGGAACTCACGACGTGCCAGCTTAAATGAACTCGCGCCGTCGTTCGCTTCAGCGTGCGGACTTCAGCCGGCCGCGCTGGGCATCCCGGTTGCGTTCGAAGACCAGCCGCAGTCCGTCCAGCGTCAGGTGCTGGTCGTAGTGCTCGACGGTGTGCAGTTCGGGGAGCAGCAGCGGCGCGGTGTGGCCGGTGGCGACCACGGCGACGTCGTCGTCGGCGGAGAAACCCTTGACGTCGTCGCGGATCCGGCCGACCAGTCCGTCGACCAGCCCCGCGAAACCGAACACCGCGCCGGACTGCATGCATTCCACGGTGTTCTTGCCGATCACCGACCGCGGCCGGGCCAGTTCGACCCGCCGCAGCGCCGCCGAGCGGGCCGCGGCCGCGTCCGAGGAGACCTGCACGCCGGGCGCGATGGCGCCCCCGAGGAACTCGCCCTTGGCCGACACCACGTCCACGCAGATCGAGGAACCGAAGTCGACGACGATCGCGGCTTTGCCGAACTTGCTGAATGCCGCCAGGCAGTTGACGATTCGGTCGGCACCCACTTCCTTGGGATTGTCGACCAACAACGGGATCCCGGTGCGGACCCCGGGCTCGATCAGCACGTGCGGCACCGACGGCCAGTACTGCTCGAGCATGATCCGCACCTCGTGCAAGACCGAGGGAACGGTGGACAGCGCCGCGGCACCGGTGAGTCGCTCGGCGTCCTCACCGACCAGGCCGTCGATGGTGAGCGCGAGTTCGTCCGCGGTGACTTCGGACTCAGTGCGAATCCGCCACTGCTGCACGACTTTCGCGTGTTCCTTCGCGCCGGACAGCAGACCGACGACGGTGTGGGTGTTGCGGACGTCGATCGCCAGCAGCACGGTTATCGCACACCGATCCGCGGGTCGAGCAGTTCGTCCACGCCGTCGGGCACGAAGGCCGGGTCGTGGCCGAGGTCGATCTGCTTGTTCGCCGCGTCGACGAACACGATCCGCGGTTGGTAGGCGCGCGCCTCGGCGTCCTCCATGGTGCCGTAGGCGATGAGGATGACCAGGTCGCCTGGATGTACGAGATGTGCTGCGGCGCCGTTGATTCCGATGACGCCGCTACCACGTTCGCCGGTAATCGCATAGGTCACCAGCCGGGCGCCATTGTCGATGTCGACGATGGTGACCTGTTCGCCCTCGAGCAGGTCCGCGGCGTCCATCAGGTCGGCGTCGATGGTGACCGATCCCACGTAGTGCAGGTCGGCCTGGGTGACGGTGGCGCGGTGGATCTTCGACTTCAACATCGTCCGTAACATCAGTTCCTCCAATATGATTCGTCCGACCCGATGGCGGTGTCGGCGAGATTACCGATTTGGATAGCAACATTGTCCAGCAGTCTGGTGGCGCCGAGCCGCGCCGCGATCAGCAGCCGGCCGGACCCATTGGTAGGCACCGGGCCCAACTCGGTGTCGCGCAGTTCCAGATAGTCGAGCACCAGCCCCGGCGTCGCGTCGAGCACGGCCTGCGCCGCGTCCAGCGCGGCCTGCGCACCCTCGGTGGCAGCGTGCGCCCCAGCCGTCAGCGCCGCCGAAAGTGCCACGGCCAGTTCACGTTGCGCCGGGTCCAGGTAACGGTTGCGCGACGACATCGCCAGGCCGTCGGCCTCCCGCACGGTCGGCACGCCGACCACCTGCACGCCGACGTTGAGGTCGGCGACCATTTGCCGGACCAATACCAGTTGCTGGTAGTCCTTCTCGCCGAAGAAGACGCGGTCCGGGCGCACGATCTGCAGCAGTTTCAGCACGACGGTCAACATCCCGGCGAAATGCGTTGGCCGCGCGGCACCTTCGAGCTCGGCGGCGAGCGGGCCGGGCTGCACCGTGGTGCGCATGCCGTCGGGGTACATCGCCGTCGCGTTCGGGGCGAACACGATTTCCACACCCTCGGTCTGCAACAGCGCAACGTCCTGATCGAGGGTGCGGGGGTAGGCGTCGAGGTCTTCGTTGGCGCCGAACTGCAACGGGTTGACGAAGATCGACACCGCGACCACCGAACCCGGCACCCGCTTGGCGGCGCGCACCAGGGTCAGGTGACCGTCGTGCAGCGCTCCCATGGTGGGCACCAACATGATTCGTCGTCCGGTGTGCCGCAGCGCGCGGGTGACATCGGAGACGTCCCGCGGTGTTTCGTAGACGTTGAGTTGGCCTCGGTCGAACGTCGGCGCCTTCTTGGACCTCATCGCGCCAACACCTCGACAACGGCCGCGGGGGCATGGGCGCGCTGCGCGGTCCGCAGCGCATTCACCCGATAGGCCTGCGCCAGTTGCGGATCCGCGGCTTCCAATGCCCGCAGATGCCCGGCTACGGCGGCGGCGTCACCGCGGGCGACGGGCCCGGTGAGCGCGGCCTGCCCGCGCTGCAGGGTGTTCTCCAGCGCCGCGCGCGCCAGTGGCCCGACGATGCGTTCGGCGATGCCGCCCGGCTGGTCGTCGACGCGTTCCGCGCCGAGCAGTTCGTCGCCGCGCACCGCGGCCCGCAATGCCTCGAGCGCGTCGGCCAGTACCGTCACCAAGTGGTTGGCGGCGTGGGCCAGCGCGGCGTGATAAAGAACACGTGCGTCCTCGGGCACAGCGAACGGCTCGCCACCCATTTCCAGCACCAGCGACTGACCGATGGCGTAACCCACTTCGTCGGCTGCGGTGATACCGAAACAGGTGTCGGGCAACCGGACGATGTCCTCGTCGGAGCCGGTGAACGTCATCGCCGGGTGGATGGCCAGCGGTATGCAACCTTGTGCGGTCAGCGGCGCCAGGATCGCGAGGCCGTTGGCTCCGGAGGTGTGCGCCACCATCGTCCCGGGCCGCACCGCCGACGTGGCGGCCAAGCCGGATACCAGACCGGGCAACTCGCTGTCGGGAACCGCCAATAACAGCAGTTCAGCGCTGGCAGCGACGTCCGGTGGCGGCAGCACCCGGGTATCGGGCAATCGTCGCTGCGCCCGCTGCAGCGAGGCGTGGGAGATGGCGCTGCACGCGACCACGACGTGGTCGGCGCGCTCCAGCGCGACCCCCAGCGCGGTGCCCACCCGGCCGGCGGAGATGATTCCCACCTTGAGCCTGGCCGGGCGCACACCGTCGAACTGCCCCATCGCAGACGACCTCACAGAGTTATTCGTTCGTTCCAGTCCCGCGGCGCGGGTACCGGACGGTCACTAAGACTGTAGTCGATCCACCGGTGGGACCCCAGTTCATCCCTCGCGGCGACGACGCCGTCCGCCCCCGCCGGGCTGGACCTGTAGCCGCGCCATCAGGTCGGCCACCGTCTGCCCGGCGGCGTGCCGCTCGGCTTCAGCGGGTTGCTCGTTTTCCTCCTCGGCGCTGCGATGCCGAGGCGCCGGCGCGGGGGGTTCGGGTTGCTGGGGGGGAGCCGACGGGATCTCCTCGACGGCGCTTTCGGCCGGACGCGCGAAACTACCCACACCGAACTCGCGATACTCCTCGGAGTGGCGCGACCGCGACCGGCGACCCCCGTACTGGGGCGGCTCGTCGACCTGGGCCACCGGTGGCGCCGCGTCCTCAGCATCGTCCCGGCGTCGCCGGCGCCCGCCCGACGCCGCGGGGGCAGCGGGTTCTTCGGGGGACACCCAGTTGCTGCCGGGCGCGCCGGGCGGCAACCACTGCCCTTCCGCCGCGACCGGTTGCCACGGCTGCGGCTGTTGTGCTGGCGGAGCGGGTTGCGGCTGCGGCTGTGCTGGTGGAGGGGGCCGGTGCCGCGGCCCGACAAACGGCTCCGGAGGTGGGGGCGGCGCCGGGGGCGCATACTCGCGCGCCGGCTCAGGACGCGGCGGCAAGAGCGGTTCCTCGGGCACGTCGATGATCGCCGTGTCGTCGGTGCGGGCGATCCGCTCGTCCCGTCGCACTGCGGTGACGCGGTCGCTGGTCACCCAGTCGGCCGGCGGGAGGTCACCGTGTTGGGCGCCGTTGGGGGCTCGATCGGTCAAGGCCCGGGCGCCGTCTCGGCCCAGGGTTTCCAGCGCTGGTCGCTGCTCGAGGTCGGTGTCGAACAGGATCTCCAGGTTGGTGCGCAACGAGGCCAGTTCGGCCCGCAGCGCCGCGATTTCGTCGGCGGCCTGCGCGTGGATCTCGGCAGCCAGTTCGCGGCGCAGCTGCGACTCCACCGTCAGCTCGTACTCCCGGCGCGCCGATATCTCCCGATCCAACTGAAGGTCGTAGACCAACTTCATGTCCCGGGCTCTGGCCTGGTCCGCCTCAGCCTGCCGGCGGTACAGCACCGACACGAAAGCGCCGGCGACAGCGGCCCACAGCGCCAGGATCACAGCTAGCTTGAGAAGTTCCACGCGATCGGTGAAAACCAGTGCGGAACTGGCCCCGATGGCCAGCACCAGCAACGTCGTCAAGAGCACCCACCCCGGCCTGCGGCCGCCGCGCCGGACCCGGGCGCCGCGGGACAGAACGGTCATGGCCCCTGACTGTACCGGGCGAGGTCACTTGGCGTGTCGCGCCAGTCCGGCGATTCTCGCGCCGAGTTGCCGCCCGGCTAGGTCTCGGCTCCCTCGCCGTGCTCGGCCGGATCCTGCGGTGGGGACTTGCAGCAATGCTGCAACCACAACGCCGCGACGATCAGGGCCAACGCGCTGACGGCGGCCACCACGGCACCGGCGGTGTCCTCGGCGGCCGCCCGCATCCACGACATTCGCGGCAGAAAATAGACCAGTACCCCCAGCCACCAACCCAGCACCAGCGCACCCACCCACGCCGACGCCTTGGCCACCACCACGCTGCGCGCCACCGCCAGCGGATGCAGCCGGCCGGGTCCGTCCCCGATCTCGCCGTCGTCGATCTTGGTGCGCACGAAGCGGCCCCATCGCCATTCGGCGAACGCGACCACCAGCAGCGAGATGCCCGTCCACAACGTGATCGGGGGGAACCACCGGTACAGCGCGTTGATAAGCAGGTAACCCACCACGGCGGCACCGAGCACCAGGATGCTCAGGTCACGTTTGCGGGTGGGTCCCATCAGCGTTCCAGCGTCAACGACGTCGGTCGCACACCGGCCCGGTCGGCGGGTTCGAGTTCCGCGAGCAGCTTCGCGACGGGCTGCGGCCCGCCGGCGAGCGTCAGCTCGGCTTCGGGATCGACATCCAGCCAGGGGATCAACACGAACGCCCGCAGATGCGCATGCGGGTGGGGCAACGTCAACTCGCTTCGACTGCTCAGCACTTCGCTCGGGCCGTCGTAGCAGGTGATCAGGTCGACGTCGAGAGTGCGTGGCCCCCAGCGCAGTTCGCGCACCCGTCCGGCGGCGTGCTCGAGTTCTTGCGCGTGGCGTAGCCAGCCGTACGCATCGCGGCCCGGATCGTCGGCGATCACCACCGCGTTGAGGAACGGGCCCTGGTCCACCCCGCCCCACGGATCGGCTTCGTAGACCGGAGACACCGCCACCAGCGTCGGTCCGGGCGCGTCGCCGAGTCCGTCCACCACCGACTGCAGCCGGGCCAGCCGGTCGCCCAGGTTGGATCCGATCGAGAGCACCACGCGCGACATCAGACCGGGATCACCGAACCTCGACCGCCGCGGCGCGACCGCCGGGTCACCACCGCCACGTCGTCGAAATTCTGCGCGATGGGCGCCTGCGGCTTGTGCACGGTCACTTCCACGGCATGCACGCGCTCGTCGGTGATCACTTCCTCGGCGATCTGCGCCCCGACGGTTTCGATCAGGTTCCGGGCGGTTCCGCCGACCACGTCGGCGGCCAACTGGGCCAGCACGCTGTAGTCGTGGGTGTCGGTCAGTTCGTCACTGGCCGCGGCGCGAGCGAGGTCGATCCACACGGTGATGTCGACGACGAAGTCCTGGCCGTCGCGCCGCTCGTGTTCGAACACACCGTGATGACCACGAATCCGCAAGCCGCGCAACTCGATTCGATCAGCCATCGGACACCCCCTGCCAGGCCGCGACCACCTTGAGCGCGTCGACCGAAGCGCGCACGTCGTGCACCCGCACACCCCACGCCCCGTGCAGGGCGGCCAGCGCCGAGATCACCGCGGTCGCCGTCTCGCGGCCGTCCGGCGGGCGGGGGACGCCGTCGGGGCCGGCCAGCAGCGTCCCCAGGAAACGCTTGCGGGAGGCCCCGACCAGCACCGGCACCCCGGTGGCGACCAACGCCGACAAACCGTGCAGCAGCGCCCAATTGTGTTGTCCGGTCTTGGCGAATCCCAGTCCGGGGTCGATCACCAGCTTGGCCGGGTCGACGCCGGCGGCCACCGCGTCGTCGACGCTGGACAGCAGGTCGGCGCGCACGTCGGCCACCACGTCCCGGTAGTCCGGGACCTGATGCGGATGTTGCGCCGACACGGGCCGCCAGTGCATCAACACCCACGGCACCTTCGCCTCGGCCAGCAGGGGCGCCATCGCCGGGTCGGCCCGCCCGCCGGACACGTCGTTGACGAGCTGAGCGCCGTTCTCCAGCGCCACCCGGGCGACCTGCGCGTGCATGGTATCGATACTGACCGTGATGCCTTGCGCGGCAAGCTCTTTGACCACGGGGACGACGCGGTGGGCCTCGACGTCCGGTGCCACGCGCGTGGCGCCGGGGCGCGTCGACTCGCCGCCGACGTCGACGATCTCCGCGCCTTGGGCGGCCAGCGCCAGACCGTGCTCCACGGCGCCACCGACCTCGAGGTAGCGGCCGCCGTCGGAGAACGAGTCATCGGTGACGTTGAGCACCCCCATCACCTGCACCGGCGCCGAATTCACTTGCGCAGAATGAGATCGAGCGCCTCGGCTCGAGAGGCGGCGTCGGTCTTGAACTGACCCCGCACCGCCGACGTCGTGGTGATCGCGCCCGGCTTGCGCACGCCGCGCATCGCCATGCACAGGTGCTCGGCCTCGACGACCACGATCACGCCGCGCGGATCCAGCTTGCGCACCAGGGCGTCGGCGATCTGGCTGGTGAGTCGTTCCTGGACCTGCGGACGCTTGGCGTACAGATCGACCAGCCGGGCGATCTTCGACAGACCGGTGACGCGGCCGTCCTCCCCGGGGATGTAACCCACATGGGCCACTCCGTGAAATGACACCAGATGGTGCTCGCAGGTGGAGTACATCGGTATCTCCTTGACGAGCACCAGTTCGTCGTGATCCTCGTCGAACATGGTGTTCAGCACCGAGGCCGGATCGGTGTAGAGGCCGGCGAATATCTCCCGGTAGGCCCGAACGACGCGAGCGGGAGTGTCCCGCAAGCCATTTCGGTCCGGGTCCTCGCCGATCGCGACAAGCAGCTCGCGAACGGCGGCCTCGGCGCGGGATTGGTCGAACTCCCGCACCCGATTCCTGGAATCCAGCTGCGTCATCGAAGCCTCCGTTATTCAGCCGTGGGCCGGCGGGTTGGACCGAGTCACGTCCTTCTCGTGCTGGTCGGACTCGGCGGGGTCCTCGTCGGTATCCGGGCTGGGATAACTGGGTGCGGGTTGCGGACGGTTGGACGACTTGGGCGGCCACCCGGGTGCGTGCCAGCCGGCCGGTGCGCCGTAGTCGGGCTGAGTGGGGCCACGAGAACCATTGGGTGCCTGAGAACCGCTGTCGCCGTTGCCTTGCGACTCCGCCTGCGCATCCTCGGCGGCCTTGCTGGCGCGCGCGATCGCGGCCTTGAACTCCGGCTCGGGGACGGGCCGCGGCCACGGCTCGCCGCGCTCGATCGCCAGTTCGCCGGGCGTCTTGATCGGCGGCTTGTCCGACGGGATCCGCCCCCCGAAGTCGTCGAACATCGTCAGCCTGGGCCTCTTTTCGACGTCGCCGAAGATCGCCTGCAGCTCGGGCCGGTGCAGGGTCTCCTTCTCCAGCAACTCGCCGGCCAGGGTGTCCAGCACGTCGCGGTATTCGGTGAGGATCTCCCACGCCTCGGTGTGGGCGGCCTCGATCAGCTTGCGCACCTCTTCGTCGATCGCCCCGGCAACCTCGTGCGAATAGTCCGGCTGGGTGCCCATGGTGCGGCCCAGGAACGGATCGCCGTGTTCGGTGCCGTACTTCACCGCGCCCAGCCGGGCGCTCATGCCGTATTCGGTGACCATCGCGCGGGCCACCTTGGTCGCCTGCTCGATGTCGGACACCGCGCCGGTGGTGGGCTCGCGGAACACAAGTTCCTCGGCCGCGCGCCCGCCCATCGCGAACACCAACTGGGCGATCATCTCCGAGCGGGTTCGCAGGCCCTTGTCCTCTTCCGGAACGGCGACCGCATGCCCCCCGGTGCGCCCGCGGGCCAGGATCGTCACCTTGTAGACCGGGTCGATGTCCGGCATCGCCCACGCGGCCAGGGTGTGCCCGCCCTCGTGGTAGGCGGTGATCTTCTTCTCGTGCTCGCTGATGATGCGGCCCTTGCGGCGCGGCCCGCCGATGACGCGGTCGACCGCTTCTTCCAGGGCGGGGCCGGTGATGACGGTGCCGTTCTCGCGGGCCGTCAGCAACGCCGCCTCGTTGACGACGTTGGCCAGGTCGGCACCGGTCATGCCGACGGTGCGTTTGGCCAGCCCGTCCAGGTCGGCGTCGTCGGCGATCGGCTTGCCCTTGGAATGCACCCGCAGCACGGCCCGTCGGCCGGCCAGGTCGGGGTTGGACACCGGAATCTGCCGGTCGAAGCGACCGGGTCGCAGCAGCGCGGGGTCGAGGATGTCGGGCCGGTTGGTGGCCGCGATCAGGATGACGCCGGCGCGGTCACCGAAGCCGTCCATCTCGACCAGCAACTGGTTGAGGGTCTGCTCGCGCTCGTCGTGGCCACCGCCCAGCCCGGCGCCGCGCTGGCGGCCCACCGCGTCGATCTCGTCGACGAAGATGATGCACGGGCTGTTCTGCTTTGCCTGCTCGAACAGGTCGCGGACGCGGGAGGCGCCAACCCCGACGAACATCTCGACGAAATCCGAGCCGGAGATGGTGAAGAACGGAACTCCGGCTTCCCCCGCTACGGCGCGGGCCAGCAGCGTCTTGCCGGTTCCCGGCGGCCCGTAGAGCAGCACGCCCTTGGGGATCTTGGCGCCCAGGGCCTGGTACCTGGACGGGTTCTGCAGGAAGTCCTTGATCTCGTAAAGCTCCTCGACCGCCTCGTCGACGCCGGCAACGTCGGCGAACGTGGTCTTAGGCATGTCCTTGGACAGCTGTTTGGCGCGCGATTTACCGAAGCCGAAGCCCATCCGGGCGCCACCCTGCATGCGGGAGAACATGACGAACAGCCCCACCAGCAGCAACAGCGGCAACACGTAGACCAGCAGCTCGCCGATCAGACTGCCCTCATTCACGACTGTGCTGATCTTGGCGTTCTTGGCGTTCAACGCGTTGAACAGGTCCACGCCGTAGCCGGTGGGGAATTTGGTGATGACCTTGTCGGCGTTCTCGGTGTCGTTGTTGCCCTTTTTCAGGGTCAGCCGCAGTTGCTGTTCGCGGTCGTCGATCTGCGCGCTCTTGACGTTGTCGCTGTTGATCTGGGCCATCGCCACCGAGGTGTCGACGGGTTTGTAACCGCGGGTGTCGTCGCCGAAGTAGAAGAACGACCAGCCGAGCAGCACTAAAACGGCGATCGCCGTGATGGTGCGGATCACGTTTTTACGGTTCATCGATCATCGGCCGCCTCGGCCAGGTCCTTCCCGATACACGCAAGCTGGAAATGTCCAGGTTACCGCCCGTGGCGATCGCAAGCTCCGGCAGAGCCGGAGCGGCGCGGGTCGCCCGCATATGCCCCGTGGCGATCGCAAGCTCCGGCAGAGCCGGAGCGGCGCGGGTCGCCCGCATATGCCCCGTGGCGATCGCAAGCTCCGGCAGAGCCGCGACCCCTGCGTCACGCTGTCGTGACGCTCGGCGGCGACGGCCACTCGGCCGTGACACTCGACGGCTCTGATGAAGCGAATCACTCGTAGTAACGCGCCTCGAGCACATTGCCGTCGAGATCGGCGAAGTAGTAGGCCTGCGGTGCCCAGCCCTGGGCGCCGAAGCTGGGACTGAGCCGGGCGCTGGTATCCACACCTTCGTCCTGCAGCCGCTGGTCGAGCGCGTCGTACTCGTCCTTGGTCATCGACAGGCAGACGTGGTTGACGGTATGCCCCGCACTGCCGTCGACCTTGGTCATCGCGTCGGTGAAGACCGCGCCTTGGGTCGCCATCAGGTCGATGATTGCGTCGTCGCAGACCCGCACGCTGGGGAAAGGCCCGTCGCCGGCTTCGTACTCCTCGAACCGAACCGGCGCGAGCCCGACCACTCGCGTGTAGAAATCCATGGCCGCGCGCGGATCTTTGGTCCACAGCACGACGTGATCCACCCGCATAGGTCACCATGATGCGCCGCGGCTCTCCCGATATCTCCGGCGGGCCTTCTCAGCCCGGGGCCGTTGTGATTTGGTGAGACGGTGGGCTTATCAACCGAACGGTTAGTCGATACCAACGGCGTGCAGCTGCGAGTGATCGAGGCCGGGCAGCGCGGTGCGCCGGTGGTGCTGCTGTGCCACGGTTTTCCGGAGCTGGCCTACTCCTGGCGACACCAGATTCCGGTCCTGGCCGACGCCGGTTATCACGTGCTGGCTCCCGATCAGCGCGGCTACGGCGGGTCGTCACGGCCCGATGCGATCGAGGCCTATGACGTCCATCAGTTGACCGCCGACCTCGCCGGTCTGCTCGACGACGTCGGCGCCGAGCGGGCGGTGTGGATCGGCCATGACTGGGGTGCCGCCGTGGTGTGGAACGCACCACTGTTACACCCCGACCGGGTCGCCGCGGTCGCCGCCCTGAGCGTCCCGGTTACGCCCCGCCCCAAGGCCGCCCCGACGCAGGCGTGGCGAAAGATGTTCGGGGACAATTTCTTCTACATCCTTTATTTCCAGGAGCCGGGCGTGGCCGACGCCGAGCTCAACGCGGACCCGGCCCGCACAGTGCGCCGGATGATGGGCAGCTTGCGGCTCTCGGAAGACCAGGGCGCGGCTATGCGGATGGTGGCCGCCGGACCCGAGGGTTTCATCGACCGCCTACCCGAGCCCGACGCACTTCCGGACTGGATCAGCCAGCACGAACTCGACTACTACACAAGCGAATTCACCCGCACCGGTTTCACCGGCGGCCTGAATTGGTACCGCAATTTCGACCGCAACTGGGAGACGACACCCGAACTCGCCGGGGCCACCATCTCGGTGCCGTGCCTGTTCATCGGCGGCACGGCCGATCCGGTGCTGAGCTTCACCCGCGCCGACCGGGCCGCGGAAGTGATCACCGGGCCCTACCGCGAGGTGATGCTGGACGGCGCCGGCCACTGGATACAGCAGGAACGTCCCCAAGAGGTCAACACGACGCTTCTCGAATTCCTGAAAGGAGTGGAATGGTGAGTGCCCCAATGCGATTCGGTGTTTTCATCACGCCTTTCCATCCGACCGGCCAATCCCCCACGGTGGCACTGGAATACGACATGGAACGCGTCGTAGCGCTGGACCGCCTTGGATACGACGAGGCGTGGTTCGGCGAACACCATTCCGGCGGTTACGAATTGATCGCCTGCCCGGAAGTGTTCATCGCGGCCGCGGCCGAGCGCACCAAGCACATCCGACTGGGTACCGGAGTGGTCTCGCTGCCGTACCACCACCCGCTGATGGTGGCCGACCGCTGGGTGCTGTTGGATCACCTGACCCGTGGCCGGGTCATGTTCGGCACCGGCCCCGGCGCGCTGCCGTCGGACGCCTACATGATGGGCATCGACCCGATCGACCAACGCCGGATGATGCAGGAATCGCTGGAGGCGATCCTGGCGCTGTTCCGCGCCGCCCCCGAGGAGCGCATCGACCGGCACTCCGATTGGTTCACCCTGCGCGACGCGCAGTTGCACATCCGGCCCTACACCTGGCCGTATCCCGAGATCTCCACGGCGGCAATGATTTCGCCATCCGGCCCACGGTTGGCCGGCACACTGGGCACTTCGTTGCTGTCCCTGTCGATGTCGGTGCCCGGCGGCTACGCGGCGCTGGAGAACACCTGGGAGGTGGTGTGCGAGCAGGCCGCCAAAGTCGGCCGCGACGAACCCGACCGCCGCGATTGGCGGGTCTTGAGCATCATGCACATCGCCGACACCCGCGACCAGGCGATCGAGGACTGCACGTACGGGTTGCTGGATTTCGCCAAGTATTTCGGCGCCGCCGGGTTCGTCCCGCTCTCCAACACCGTCGACGGCAGCCAGTCGCCCCGCGAGTATGTCGCTGACTATGCAGCGCAAGGAAATTGCTGCATTGGCACACCCGAGGATGCGATCGCGCACATCGAGGATCTATTGGAGCGCTCCGGCGGTTTCGGCACGCTGTTGCTGCTCGGCCACGACTGGGCGTCGCCGCAGGCGACCTTCCATTCCTACGACCTATTCGCCCGCAAGGTCATTCCGCATTTCAAGGGTCAACTCGAAGCGCCTCGGGCATCGCACGAATGGGCCAGGGACAAGCGCGAGGAACTGATCGGTCGCGCCGGACAGGCTGTGGTGCAGGCGATTACCCAGCACGTCGCCGAACACGACGGCGCGGCCAACTGATGCGCGCGTCGGTGCTGCGCGACGGACGCATGGTCTACCGGGACGACGTGCCCGACCCGGTTCCCGGGCCGGGGCAGGTACTGGTCGCGGTGCGTGCATGCGGAATCTGTGGATCTGACCTACATTTCGCCGCGCATGGCAGCACGGTGCTGGAAATGAGTAACCAGGTGGCCGGCGATGCGGGCCGGATGGGCGTCGATCTGGATCGCGACGTCTTCATGGGGCACGAGTTCAGCGCGGAGGTGCTCGAGGCCGGGCCCGACACCGAAACCCACCCGCCGGGAACGCTGGTCACCGCCCTTCCGGTGTTGTTGTCCGACAAGGGTGTCGAGCCGATCGTCTACAGCAACACCACACTCGGCGGCTATGCCGAGCGGATGCTGCTGTCGGCACCGTTGTTGCTGCCCATCCCCAACGGCCTGGATCTGCGGTATGCGGCTTTGACCGAACCGATGGCGGTGGGACTGCACGCCGTGAACAAGTCGCGGATCGGAGTCGACGAGGTGGCACTCGTGCTGGGTTGCGGCCCGATCGGCATCGCGATCATCGCCGCTCTGCGCGTCCGTGGCGTGGAAAACATTGTGGCAGCTGATTTTTCGCCGAAGCGCCGAGAACTCGCCGCGCTGATGGGCGCGCAGCGGACGCTGGATCCGGCGCAGGGTTCGCCGTTCGACGCCGTCAAGGCGGCGGTGGTGTTCGAGGCGGTCGGCGTGCCCGGAATCATCGATGACGTGCTGCGGCGGGCCCGGCGGGGGACCCGCCTGGTGGTCGCCGGCGTATGCATGGAACCCGACACCATCCATCCGTTCTTCGGCACCGCCAAAGAGATCAACATCCAGTTCTCGCTGGCCTATGACATGGAGGAGTTCGGCGCATCGCTGCGCGCGATCGCCGAGGGCGATATCGACGTCAGCCCGCTGATCACCGGTGAGGTGGGTCTGGACGGCGTCGGCGCAGCTTTCGACGACCTGGCCGACCCGGAGCGGCACTGCAAGATCCTGGTAACGCCCTAGAAACCACTGGGTGCATCGCATTTAAATTCCAAGTTGACGGGCGGTGCTTCCTCAAGCACTCTTACCCGGGTGGGCGAGATAAACGAGGATGTGATGATCGCCCATATCGAGCACCGGCTGACGACCAAATACGCCCATCTTCCCCCGGCTCAGGTGTCCGGCGCCGTCCAGAACGCTCGCGCACGACTACAGCACAGCCCGATTCGGGATTTCATTCCGCTGCTGGTCGAGCGGCGCGCCAGCGCCGAATTGGCGGCAGCACGGTAGCCGATTCGGCTCCGGAAGACGAAAATTCCCCGTCATCGACTCGGGTGAGCGACGACGGGGAATGATCGATCGAACCGCTAGGCCCAGCTGGAGCCGACGGCGCTGTCGGTCTGCGCCATGTTGTTGCCGGCCGACTGAACCTTCTGGCCGTGCTGGTTGGCCTGCTCGTAGATGACCTGGAAGTTGCGGCCCAACTGGGCGATGAACTCCTGGCAGGCCACCGAACCGGCGCCGCCCCAGAAGTCACCGGCAGCCAGCACATCGCGGACGATGGCCTGGTGCTCGGCCTCCAAGTTGGCGGCCTGGGCGCGGATCAGCGCGCCGTGGGCGTCGACGTCGCCGAACTGGTAATTGATCGACATTGGTGTATTCCTCCTGGATGGGTTCTGGTGGGCTAGCTGGACAGGATCTGCTGGGAGGCCTGCTCTTGCTGCTCGTAGTTGTTCGCGTCGCGGATCAGCCCGTCACGCACGCCGTGCAGCATGTTCACGATGTTGCGGAACGCGGTGTTCATCTGGCCCATGGTGTCCAGCGAGGTCGCGGAAGCCAGACCGCTCCAGCCGGCGCCGGAGATGTTCTGCGAGGACGCCCACATCCGACGGGCCTCGTCCTCGACGGTCTGGGCGTGGGTCTCGAAACGGCCCGCCATCGCCCGCATCGCGTGCGGGTCGGTCATGAAACGTGTAGCCATGAATTTTCTCCTTAATAGAATCGTCGAGGTTTGATTGTCATGCGCGGTCAACGCGGCAGGATGCCGCGCCGTCGTGGTTTGCCGCCGGTTATCCCCCGGACGGCGGCTGAGCGATCACGGTCGGCTTGAACCCGTAGCGGGGCGCGGCAAAGTTCGCCACGCTACGACCCGTGCCGGCGCCAGGCACCATCGGCAGCCCGCCGAACGCGGCCGTCGCGGGCTCAGCGGCCGCCGCACCGGCGGCACCGTTGAGCGCCACGTTAATCGGGGTTGCCGCCGGGCCGGCCGTCCAGCTGGCCGGAACCGACACCGCGCCAACCTTGGCCGCGCTGCCGACGGCACCCGTGATTCCCCCCAGTCCTCCGCCGCCGAGGGCTTGCGGAATCGCGGCCAGATCCTTGGCGGCCTCTTTGGCGGCCGCCGCGGCTTCCTTGGCGCCCGCATTGGCCCACGAGGGTAGGTCGTGCGCGAGGCCGAAGTAGTCCTTCATCTGGGTGACCGTCAGACGAGCGGGGTTGACCAACCGAATGTAGGCGTCGGCGAATGTGCTGGCGTCAATCGTCTGCGATCCGGTCAAGCCTTCGACGAAGTCGCCCAGCACGCCGTTGACGACGATACCGTCGCCGTTGGCGTTCCAGGTGTGCCCAGTGAGACCGAGCGCATTCAGCGGGTTGCTCAGTCCCGGTGCCTCATTGGTCAGTCCGCCGAGTCTCAGCAGAGCTCGGGGCACATCGTAAAAGCCCTGCGCATTGAGGCTCGAGTTGAGACCGTTTATACCCGCAAGGGCATCGGCGTAAATCGAGTTCAGCGTCCCCGCGGGGTCGAACGGGTTCAACGTCGCTGCCGTCGCTGCAGCACCCGCATAGGAGTACATCGTTGTCGCATCCTGTGCCCACATCTCGGCGTACTGCGCTTCGGTCGCCGCGATCGCCGCGGTGTTGATGCCGAAGAAATTCGTCGCCAGCAAAGTGGCCAAAAGCGCGCGGTTGGCCGCGATTTCCACCGGCGGCACGGTGCCGGCAAACGCGGCTTCATATGCACTCGCCGCAGCGGTCGCCTGAGCGCCGGACTGCTGCGCCAAGGCGGCCGTGTTGCCGAACCAGGCGATATGGGGTGTGACGGAGGCCGCCATGGCCGCCGCGGACGGACCCTGCCAGGGCCCATCGGTCAACCCGGTGAGCATGGTTGTCCAAGCGCCCGCCGTACTCTGCAACTCGCTGGCCAGCGATTCCCAGGCCGCCGCCGCGGCCAGCATCGGACCCGATCCTGGTCCGGCGTACATCAGCGCCGAGTTGACCTCCGGCGGCAACATTGCGAAATCCACAACAGTTCCTTCTCGAGTCGGTTCTCGACTAGTCGATGTCAGCGGCGTTGCTGGCCTCGGTAGCCGCGTACGCCGCTCCGTTGAGGCCAAGCGTGACGGCCATGCGCTGGTGAATCTCGGCGGCCTCCGTGCTGATCTGCTGGTAAAGGTTTGCGTGGCGGGCGAACTGCGCGGCGGTCAGAAACGACACCAAGTCAGATGCGGCCGGGACCACTCCGGTCGTCGGCATGGCCGCGGCGGCGTTCCCAGCAGCCATTGCGGCGTTGATGGACGCCAACTCCGAACTTGCCCCCACCAAAGCTTCCGGCTCTGCGAAAACGAGCGACATGAATCTTCCTCCCTGAATAAAGCTTTTGTTTCAACAGCGTTCGGCGCCAGGGGACATCACCGTCCCTCGACGCCGAAGCGAACCAGACGACACGCTATGCCAGGCACTCAGGCACAAGACAGGTGTCAGCCAGCTTGTTCACTGGCGAGTCAATAACTATTCATTTGCTACGCCCGATCCGCAGCGGCAATCTAAATATTATTTGAGTTTTATATGTTTCAGATATGATATGAGTTTGGCATGAAATTTCCGAATGTTGTGCGAGATATCCCCCTACGTGCGATAAGCGCTCTTTGCTGTGGCCTTGACAGGGGCTACACCGAGATAGGATCGGTCATCAAGCCGGACTGAACGCTGCGCGCGACTCGCCGCTCGACGGTCACCCTGCCTCGTGTCGACTTGGACCGCCGACGGTGTACGCGACAGAAGAAGCTCTGCACAACAACAACTTTGCTGTAGCGGAACCAGTCGGGGATATGGCTTCCTACTGAGGAAAAGCGACCGCGCTGTTCCGACGGAGCCGTTCAGGCCCGTTGCACGCATCGGGCCGCGACCATCGCAGCGGTTGCGGCGCTGACCGCTGGCCAAGCACACATCGAATTTGCTGTGCGAGTGTCAAAGCGGTGAAACCCAACTGTGCTCTGCTACCGGCCGTCCGCAAGCACTCAACCCCACAACTGTTTGCTGGGAGTTACCTGCGTCACTTATTAGCGCTACGCACACCACATTTTGGCTCGTCAAGCCGCCTGCTATTCCTGCCTTGATTGAATAAAAGGTAAACAAATGGCGTCCTGGCGGCGGAGAAAAGATGTCTACTGATCGATGGTTTTGGCAGCTAGGGCCCAGGCATGCCGATCCGATTTAGCTCCACGCAATCCGTCCGCAGGTCGGTCGCTGTGGCCATGGTAGCCGTGGCAATCGCCACGCTGTCATCTTGCGATCCCACACCGCACCTCCGAGCCAGGTGCCGGCGCCGCGCGCCGCGATGGCACCGCCGGAACCGGGCCAGCAGACGGTCGACTTCTCGGTGACCGCGGTGTGGGAGCCGACTTAGCGCTACTGATACACCCGCGGGTCCAACGTCCCGATGTAAGACAGGTCGCGGTAGCGCTCGTCGTAATCCAGTCCGTAGCCGACGACGAAGTCGTTGGGGATGTCGAAGCCGACGTAGGCGATGTCGACGTTGGCGCCCACCGCGTCGGGCTTGCGCAGCAGCGTGCAGACCCGCAGCGAGCGAGGATGCCGGGTGGTCAGGTTGCGCAGCAGCCACGACAGCGTCAAGCCTGAGTCGACGACGTCCTCGACGATCAGCACGTCGCGGTCGTGGATGTCGCGGTCGAGGTCTTTGAGGATGCGGACCACGCCCGACGACGACGTCGAGGAACCGTAGGAGCTGACCGCCATGAATTCGAACTGGGTGGGCAGCGGGATCGCGCGGGCCAGGTCGGTGACGAACAGCACGGCGCCCTTGAGCACGGTGATCAACAGCAGATCATGACCGGTCTCGGCCGCCAGATCGCGGTAGTCGTCCCCGATCTGCGCCCCGAGTTCGGCGATGCGGGTCTGGATCTGCTCCTGGGTGAGCAGCACCGACTTGATATCGCCCGGGTACAGCTCCGCCGTCACGTGCACAGCCTGCCACGCCCGGCTGTGATCGACCAACGCAGCCGTCAAATCGCCTCCTGTCGCAACGTGAGGACACCGTCGTGCCGCCCGGCGACCAGGCGCTGACCGCGCAGCTCGGACGCGACCGCCACCCCACCCTGGCCGCGCCAGGCGGTGACCAGCTTGTCCACTCCGCGAATTTGCTTGTCCGTGAGTCCGATTGCCCCGCCGGCGAGCAGCCAGCCGCGGATCACCCGCCGCCGCACCGGGTCGGGCAGCGCGCGCAGGGTGCCGGTGTCCAGTCCCGATCCGGCGGCGACCGTGCGCAGCGACTCGGCGGCGATCGCGTCGATCAGCTCGGTGTCCTCGCGCAGCGCGGTCGCCGTACGGGCCAGCGCCGCGGCGACCCCGCCACCGAGTACGTCCTCCAACAACGGCAGCACCTCGGTGCGCAGCCGGACCCGGGTGAAGCGGCGGTCGTCGTTGTGCGGGTCCTGCCAGGGGGTCAGGCCCAGTTCCCGGCACGCGGCGTGGGTGACCTCGCGGCGCACCGCCAGCAGCGGCCGGCACCACGGCGGATCGTAGGCGCGCATCCCGGCGATGGACCGGGCCCCGGAACCGCGGCCCAACCCCAGCAGGACCGTCTCGGCCTGGTCGTCGAGCGTGTGCGCCAACAGCACCGGACCGTCCCGGTGGCTGTCCAACGCGTGGTAGCGGGCGGCCCGCGCCGCGGCTTCCGGGCCGCCGCCGGCACCGACCTGGACACGAATCACCCGAGCATCCGCACATCCAAGCGAAAGGGCTTGCGTACGTGCGGTTTCGGCGACCGCGGCGGATCCGGACTGCAGCCCGTGGTCGACGATCAGCGCGGTGGTCGGACGCAACGTTGCGGCAACGGCGGTGAGCGCCAACGAATCCGGGCCGCCGGACAGCCCGACGCACCAGCGGTCGTCGGAACCCAGATGGTCCTGCGCGAAATCAGTTGCAGCCCTGCGCAACTGGGCTACAGCACCCGATCGATCCATCGCTGCGGATGTTCGATCTCGGCGGGCAGGGGCAACGTCTGGGGCCCCGTCCAGATGGTGTTGAAGCGCTGCATGCCGACCCGGTCCACCACGGTGTCGACGAACGCCTTGCCGCGGGTGTACTGCTTGAGTTTCGCGTCCAGACCCAGCAGTGCGCGCAGCACCCGCTGCAGCGGCGGTTGTTTACGCTGCCGACGCTCGTCGAACCGTTGGCGGATCGTGGCGACCGAAGGAACCACCATCGGCCCGACCGCGTCCATCACATGCTCGGCGTGTCCTTCCAACAACGTCCCCAGCACCAACAACTGATCCAGCGCTCGGCGTTGCGGCTCGGACTGCACGGCGCGCACTAGGCCCAGAACCCCGGTGGCGTCGGAGTCGTCCTCCTCGGCGCCACGGGTCCGGACGAATTCGGCGAGCCGACCGGCGACCTGACGGATGTCTTCGGCGGGTTCCCGGGTCAGCAAGGCCAGCGAATCGGACATGTAGCCGGCGATCCAGGGGTTGGCGGTGAACTGCACCCGGTGGGTGACCTCGTGCAGGCACACCCACAGCCGGAAGTCGGACGGATCGACCTTGAGCTGGCGTTCGACGGCGATGACGTTCGGATACACCAGAAGCAAGGTTCCGCCGTCGGTCCCGAACGGGTCGTACTGGCCCAGGATTCCCGACGACACGAACGCCAGCACCGCGCCGGTCTGGGCGCCGGTGAGCCGCCCGGTGAGGAAGCCGCGCGGCTTGTCGCCGCCCTTGGTCATCAGCCGCATCGACTCGGCAGCCGCCCGGATCCACTGCGGCCGGTCCACGATCCGGGCCGGCGGCACCGCGCCGTCGGTGATCAGTCCGGTGACGTCACGCACCGGCGGTTCGGCCTGCTCGGCGGACCGCAGCAACTGATCGGCCACCTGCGACCGGGTGTATTCGGAGGTGACCGGGCCCCCGCGGGCCAGCTTCTCCCCCACGGTGGCGGCGAACCGCCAGTCGACCGCGTCGCCCATGGTCAATTCGGCAGAAGCTGCGGACGGGCTCACGTCACGCACCCACAGAACCAGAGCCGAGTGGCCAGCGCGTCGATCGCGTTGCGGCCGTTGGGGCCGGCGTCGTTGGAGATGAACGCGAAGGTGAGCACCCGCCCGCTGGCGTCGGTGAGCACTCCGACCAGGGAGTTGACGGCGGTGAGCGAACCCGTCTTGGCCCGCAGCCAGCCGGCGGGCCCCTGGTCGGTGGAGCGGTCGAGGAAACGTTCGCCCAGCGTGCCGCTGCCACCGGCGATCGGGAGCAGATCCAGCAGTGCCCGCAGCGACGGCTGATCCGGCCCCGCCGCGGCCTGCATCACGCCGTCGAGGGTGCGCGCCGTCAATCGGTTGTCGACGGACAGGCCGCTGGAATCGACCAGCGCGGTACCGGCTGTGTCGACGTGCGCGGTGTTGAGTCTGCTGGTCACCGCGTCGACGGCGCCGGTGAAACTGCGCGGCCGGTTGATGGCGGCGGCCACTTCCCGACCGATGCATTCGGCCATCACGTTGTCCGAAGCGTTCATCATCTGACTGAGCCGCTGGATCAGCGGGGCCGACTGCACCACGGCCAGCTGGCGGGCCGCCGACGGCGCCGAGGCCAGCGACACCGCGGCCGGATCCAGGCCCAGCGCGCTGGCCAGCTCCCGACCGGCGTCCAGAGCCGGAGTCTTGGAGCGCCGCGAGTTGACCGTGGTGGGCTGGATGCGCCCGGCGTCGATCATCGCGGCCTCCATCGGGGCGACATCGCCGTTGTCGACGTCGGCGGGATCCCAGCCCGGCGCCAGGGTGGGACCGCTGAACGCCGAGATGTCCACCTGCACCGCGGTCGGCGTCACCCCGCTTCGGTGGATCTGTTCGACCAGGTCGTTGATCCGCGCCGCGCCGCGATACCAGGTATCGACGCCCGGTGGTGCGGCCGACAACGTCGGATCCCCGGCGCCTACCAACACGACCGGACTCTGCGGGCTTTGCCCCGCCGCCACCACCCGGGTGCTGATGCGGGCCTGCCGGTCCAGGGTGAGCAGGGCCGCCGCGGCGGTCAGGACCTTGTTGACCGACGCCGGCACCATCGGCACGTCGTCGAGTTGCCGCCACAGTTCCTTGCTGGTGATCGCGTCGGTGACCCGGCCGCCGAGCCGGCCCAGATTGGGGTCGGCCGCGGCCGGCGCCAGCGCCGCCGCCACGCCCGTCGCGCTGGGCGTCTCGGCGTTGTCGGCCACCGCGCTGACCCCTGGTTTGACCGTCGGCGGCCGCGGCGGCGGAACGGGGGACCGCGCCCCGCTGGTGCCGTGCCCGCCCGCGGTGAACAGCACCGCGGCGGCCACCACGGCGGCGACGAACGCAACGACCGCCAACCCGACGAGCACGTGGGTGGTCTTGCGCCAGCGTCTGGGACCCATGGAAACCTGCGATCTCCTGTCTTCTCGGGTCCCATTCTGCCGAACCGGCCGCACGGCAATGCCGCCGCACCTGCTCGACTACTGTGTAGCCGTGCAATTCGACGTCACCATCGAAATACCGAAGGGCCAGCGCAACAAATACGAGGTCGATCACGAGACCGGCCGCGTGCGTCTGGACCGCTACCTCTATACCCCGATGGCCTACCCGACCGACTACGGATTCATCGAGGACACCCTGGGCGAGGATGGCGACCCGCTGGACGCGCTGGTGCTGCTGCCGCAGCCGCTGTTCCCGGGCGTGCTGGTGGAGGTCCGGCCGGTGGGAATGTTCCGGATGGTCGACGAGGCCGGCGGCGACGACAAGGTGCTGTGCGTGCCGGCCGGCGACAAGCGGTGGGATCACATCCAGGACATCGGCGACGTTCCAGAGCACGAGCTCGAGGCGATCAAGCACTTCTTCGTGCACTACAAGGACCTGGAGCCGGGCAAGTACGTCAATGCCGCCGACTGGGTGGGCCGGGCGGAGGCCGAGGCCGAGGTGCAGCGTTCGGTGGAGCGGTTCAAGACCACCGGGCACTGACGCGATCCGTCGACCGCTAGTGTCGCCACGGTGACGGACGGCGCGGGTCCCCCCGCAGTGTCGGCGGGGCCGGTCACCCGCGGCAGTGTCGCGCGGGTCGGCACCGCCACCGCGGTCACCGCGCTGTGCGGCTACGCCGTGGTGTACCTGGCGGCACGCAACCTGGCGCCGAGCGGTTTCTCGGTATTCGCGGTGTTCTGGGGCGCCTTCGGCCTGGTCACCGGCGCTGCTTCGGGTCTGTTGCAGGAAACCACGCGCGAGGTGCGGGCGATGCAGTACGTCGACGTACTGCCCGAGCACCCTCGCACCCATCCGCTGCGCGTCGCCGCCCTGGTCGGCTTGAGCTCGGCCGTGCTGATCGCGGGCAGTTCCCCGTTGTGGAGCGGGCGGGTGTTCGTCGAGGCGCGCTGGTTGTCGGTCGGACTGCTCAGCGTCGGACTGGCCGGGTTCTGCCTGCATTCGACGTTGCAGGGCATGCTGGCCGGCACCAACCGGTGGGGTCACTACGGGACGCTGATGGTCACCGACGCCGTCATCCGGGTCACGGTCGCCGCCGCGACCTTCGTGCTCGGCTGGGGTCTGGTCGGGTTCCTGTGGGCGACCGTCGCCGGCTCGGTGTCCTGGCTCATCATCCTGGTTTCGTCGCCGACGGCGCGCGCGACCGCGCGGCTGCTGACACCTGGCACTATGGCTGCGTTTCTGCGCGGCACCGCGCACTCGATCACGGCCGCGGGGGCCAGCGCCATCCTGGTGATGGGCTTCCCGGTGCTGCTGAAGGTGACGTCCGCCGAACTGGGCGCGCAGGGCGGCGTCGTCATCCTGGCAGTGACGTTGACCCGCGCGCCGTTGCTGGTGCCGCTCACGGCGATGCAGGGCAACCTGATAGCGCACTTCGTCGACGAACGCGGCCACCGGTTGCGCGCGCTGATCTCGCCAGTGCTGCTGGTGGCCGGCGTCGGTGGGCTGGGGGTGCTGCTGGCCGGGCTGGTGGGGCCATGGCTGCTGCGCTCCGCGTTCGGCGCGCAGTATCAGGCCTCCAGTGCGCTGCTGGCATGGCTGACGGCCGCCGCGGTGGCGATCGCGCTGTTGACACTCACCGGCTCCGCGACCGTGGCCGCAGCCCTGCATCGCGCGTATTCGGTGGGCTGGGTCGGCGCGACGGTGGCCGCGGCGTTGCTGTTGATGCTGCCGATAGCGCTGCAGACCCGCACCGTGGTCGCCCTGCTGTGCGGACCGTTGGTGGGTATCGGCGTCCACCTGTTCGCCCTCGGGCGTGCCGCACGCGCGGGCGACTGATCGCGACCTGCTCGGCGTGTACGTTGTGGCTTGAAATGGGCTCCGAAACACATGACGTCTGGATCGTCGTCCCGGACTTCAACGAAGGCCAGGTCATCGGCGAGGTGATCGCCGACCTGAGATCGGTTTTCGACAACGTCGTCTGCGTGGACGACGGCAGCTCCGACGGCAGCGGCGCGATAGCCCGGCAGGCCGGGGCGCATCTGGTGCGCCATCCCATCAACCTCGGGCAGGGCGCGGCGCTGCAGACCGGTATCGAGTACGCCCGCGCGCAGCCCGGGGCCGCGGTGTTCGCGACCTTCGACGCCGACGGTCAGCACCGGGTGAAGGACGTGGCCAGGATGATCGACCGGCTCCGACGCGGCGACGTCGACGTCGTGATCGGGACCAGGTTCGGCCAAGCCGTCGCCAGCCGGCCTCCGTTGCTGAAGCGGATCGTGCTGCAGACCGCGGCCCGGCTCAGCAGACGCGGCCGGCGGCTTGGTCTGACCGACACCAACAACGGTCTGCGGGTGTTCAACAAGACCGTCGCCGACGGGATGAACATCACCATGAGTGGGATGAGCCACGCCACCGAGATCGTCATGATGATCGCCGAAAACCGTTGGCGGGTGGCCGAAGAGCCCGTCGAGGTGCTCTACACCGACTACTCGAAGTCGAAGGGCCAGCCGCTGCTCAACGGCGTCAACATCATCTTCGACGGGTTTCTGCGGGGAAGGATCAGGCGATGAACTGGATCAAGGTGCTGCTGATCGGTTCGATCATCGCCCTGCTGATCTTTCTGTTGCGGTCGCGCCGCAGCGCTCGGGCACGCGCCTGGGTGAAGGTGGGCTACGTCCTGTTCGTGCTGCTCGGTATCTACGCGGTGTTGCGGCCGGACGACACCACGGTGGTCGCGCACTGGTTCGGCGTGAATCGCGGCACCGACCTGATGCTCTACGGGCTGATCATGGCGTTCAGCTTCACGACGTTGAGCACCTACATGCGGTTCAAGGACCTGGAGTTGCGCTACGCGCGGCTGGCCCGGGCCATCGCCCTGGAAGGCGCGCAACTCCCTCCGCGAGCAGACGCAGAATCGCATAATCGCTAGCGATTTTGTGCGATTCTGCGTCTGCTCGCGCAGTTCTAGTGGCGGAAATAGTCCACCGTCCGGCGCACGCCCTCTGCCAACTCGACCTGTGGTCGCCAGCCCAAAACCCTTGCCGCCAAACCGATGTCAAGACACGAGCGCTTCAGGTCACCCAGCCGCGGCGGATGGAACTCCGGGTCGTCGGGGCCGCCGACGGACGCCGCGACCGCCGTGTGCAGTTGCCGGTCGGACGTTTCGATGCCGGTGCCGACGTTGAAGCGTTGCCCGCCGCCCGCCGTTCCGGACGCCTTGACGAAGGCGTCGACGACGTCGTCGACGAACACGTAGTCGCGTGTGTTGGAGCCGTCACCGAACACCTTGGTGGGCCTGCCCTCCAGCAATGCCTGCGCGAAGATCGCCACCACTCCGGCCTCACCGTGCGGATCTTGACGCGGGCCGTAGACATTGGCGGGCGCGATATGCGAACAGTCCAGACCGTACAGATGCCGGAAGGTGTTCAGGTAGATCTCACCGGCCACCTTTCCCGCGGCGTATGGCGAAGCCGGATCGGTGGGCACCGTCTCGGGCGTCGGATACACCGGCGGCACCCCGTAGATCGATCCGCCCGAGGAGGTGTGCACGACCTTGCGCACCTGCGCGTGCCGCGCCGCCTCGGCCAGCCGGATGGTGCCGATCACGTTGACCGACGCGTCGAACTGCGGGTCTGCCACCGAGTGCCGCACGTCGATCTGTGCGGCCAGGTGGAATACCACCTCCGGGCGGTGTTCATCGAGGACGGCGTCCAGGTCCGCGGTCACGATGTCGGCCTCGACGAAGACGTGCGCCGGGTTGTCGGCGAGGTGCTCGAGGTTGGTTGCGCGGCCGGTCGCGAAGTTGTCCAGGCTCACCACCGTGTGGCCGTCGGCGACGAGACGGTCGACTAGCGTCGACCCGATGAAACCGGCTGCCCCGGTGACCAGTGCGCGCACCGGCCCACCATACAGAGTGGCGACGGCGGCAGCGGTGTTGATCGCGGTGCAGTTGGGCATTCGCGCGGTGCTGGCGTTCGGCGGATATTTCTACTGGGACGACCTGATTCTCATCGGCCGGGCCGGCACCCAGGATCTGCTGTCCCCGTCCTACCTGTTCGACGACCACGACGGGCACGTGATGCCGGGTGCGTTCCTGGTGGCCGGGGCGATCATCCGACTGGCGCCGCTGGACTGGACCGGCCCGGCGGTCAGCCTGGTGGTGCTGCAACTGCTGGCGTCCCTGGCGTTGCTGCGCACGCTGTATCTGATCCTGGGCTGGCGGCCGGTGTTGTTGCTGCCGTTGACGTTCGCACTGTTCACGCCGCTGGGTCTGCCGGGATTCGCGTGGTGGGCGGCGGCACTGAACTCGCTGCCGATGCTGGCTGCGCTGGCCTGGGTGTGCGGGGACGCCGTGTTGCTCATCCGCACCGGTCGTCAGCGCTACGCGGTCACCGCCGCGCTGGCCTATCTCGGCGGGCTGCTGTTCTTCGAGAAAGCCGCGGTGATCCCGTTCGTGGCCTTCGCAGTGGTCGCCCTGCTGTGTCACGTCGCGGGTGAGCCGAGCCCGGTGCGCGCCGTTTGGCGCGAGGGGCGTCGGCTGTGGGTGGCGTCGCTGGCACTGACCGCCGGTTGGGTGACCCTCTACTTGTCGGTGGTCGACCAGCGGCGCTGGAGTTCGGATCTGACGATGACGTGGGCGCTGCTGCGTCGCTCGATCACCCACGGCATCGTGCCGGGTCTGGCTGGCGGACCCTGGGATTGGGCGCGGTGGGCGCCGGCCTCCCCATGGGCCACCCCGGGTCCGTTGGTGATGACGCTGGGCTGGCTGACTTTGGTTGGCGTGCTGGCGGTTTCGCTGATCCGCAAGCGGCGCATAGGGCCCGTGTGGCTCAGCGCGGCCGGGTACGCCGTGGCCTGCCAGGTGCCGATCTACCTGATGCGGTCCTCGCGGTTCACCGCACTCGAACTGGCACAAACGCTGCGGTATTTCCCCGACCTCGTGGTGGTACTCACATTGCTGTCCGCGATCGCGTTGACCGCGCCCAACCGCGAATCGGCTGGGTGGCTGGACTCGTCCCGGCTACGCACCGCGACGACATCCGTTGTGGCACTGTCTTTTCTGGCGAGCAGCCTGTATTCGACGGCAACATTCCGGACGGCGTGGCGGGACAACCCCGCCGAACCGTATCTGAAGAACGCCCGTAACGGTCTGGCAAGCGCGAATCCGACTGTGCCGCTGCTGGATCAGGAAGCCGACCCGCTGGTCCTGCAGCGGGTGGCGTGGCCGGAGAACCTGGCCAGCCACCTGTTCGCTCTGCTTCGTGACCGGCCTGAATTCGCTTCGGCGACAACGGCGTTGCGGATGCTGAACAGCAAGGGCCAACTCGTCGACGCGCGGGTGACCTGGGTGCGGACGATCAGACCTGGGCCCGTCGAGCAATGTGGTTACTTCGCCGCTCCTGACCAGCCGGCCCGCCTGATCCTGGATGGTCCGCTGCTGCCGGCCGACTGGACCGTCGAACTGAACTACTTGGCGAACACCGACGGCTCGATGATGCTGGCTCTCTCCGAGGGCCCCGAGGTGAAGGTTCCGGTGCATCCCGGACTCAACCGAGTCTATGTCCGGTTGCCGGGCGCCGGAGACGCGATCACGGTGCAGGCCAGCACCGCCGCCCTTGCGCTGTGCCTGGCGTCGGGACCGGTGGGTTTCCTGGCCCCCACCTGATCTGCCTGAACATCGACCTGCGGAGCCGTCACGGCGATAAGCTGAGTTTCCCCTAACGGCGGGAGGACGACGATGTCCTATCTGACAGCGGCCCCGGAGTACCTGGCGTCGGCGGCGACAGACCTGGCCGGCATCGGGGAATCGCTCCGCGCGGCGAATCTTGTTGCGGCCCTTCCCACTTCAACGGTGTTGGCGGCCGGAGCCGACGAAATCTCGGCCGCGCTGACCGCGCTGTTCGGCGGGTACGCGCAGCAATACCAGGCCGTGAGCGCGCACGTCGCGGCGTTGCACCAGCAGTTCGTGCAGACGCTCACGGCCGGAGCCGGGGCGTACGCGGCCGCCGAGGCCCTCAACGTCGGTCCGCTGCAACCGGTTGTCGACCTGATCAACACACCCACCCAGACGCTGCTGGGCCGTCCGCTGATCGGTAACGGCACCGACGCGACGACGCCCGGCGGCGCCGGAGGTGCCGGCGGATTCCTGTACGGCAACGGCGGCAACGGCGCGGCGGGCGGGACTAATCAGGCCGGCGGCGCCGGCGGCGATGCCGGCCGATCGGTAATGGCGGGATCGGTGGCAAGGGCGGACTCGGCGGGATGGCCGGTGGTGCCGGTGGACGCGGCGGCTGGCTGTTCGGCGACGGCGGCATGGGCGGGGCGGGCGGACAAGGCTTCGGGATCAACCTCGTCGGTGGTGCCGGCGGGGCGGGCGGGCCGGCCGGAATGTGGGGCAACGGGGGCTACGGCGGGGAAGGCGGAGCTGGCACAGCGACCTTGACCCCCGGTAGTGCCGGTGGCCGCGGGGGTGACGGCGGCCACGGCGGATGGCTGAGCGGTGATGCCGGTGACGGTGGAAATGGCGGCCACGCCACCGTCTCGGCGGGGGGCGGCGACGGCGGCAACGGCGGCAACGCCGGTCTGATGGGCGGCGGTGGCCACGGCGGGGTCGGCGGCGCCGCGAACGGCCTCGGCGGATCCGGCAGTTTCACCGGTGGCAACGGCGGTCTCGGCGGGCGTGGGGGATGGCTGCTCGGTGACGGCGGCTGGGGTGGCATGGGCGGGGTCAGCACCAGCACCAGCCTGGGTTCGCAGGGCGGGGCCGGTGGCAATGCCGGGCTGTTCGGCGACGGTGGCGCAGGTGGCGGGGGCGGGGACGGCTTCAGCGGGGGGTTCGGCGGGCTGGGCGGGGCCGGTGGTAGCGGTGGACTGATCGCCGGCAACGGGGGCGGTGGCGGCCTCGGCGGGGCCGGCGGAGCCAACTTCGGGCCCGGCAAGAACGGGGGCAGCGGCGGATCCGGCGGCCTAGGTGGGGCCGGCGGGATGTTCTTCGGCAGTGGTGGAGCCGGCGGCGGCGGGGGCCGCGGCGGCGACATCGCGGGTGGTATCGGCGGCGAGAGCGGCGGCAAGGGCGGGGCCGGCGCGAGCGGGGGCGGCGGCGGGCTGCTGTACGGCAATGGCGGAGCAGGCGGGGCCGGCGGAAGGGGCGGCTTCGCACTCGGCGCCGGTACTTCTCCCGGGGGCGGGGGAAACGGCGGCGTCGGAGGGTCCGCGCAGCTGATCGGCAACGGCGGAAACGGTGGCCCGGGCGGAACCGCTTCTCCACCCGCGACTCCCGGCACCGCCGGCCCCGGCGGCGCCCGCGGGATCCTCTTCGGCACTCCCGGCGCGTCCGGATAGTCAACGGGTGGCTGAGAGAATGGATTCGTGAGTTCCGAACCGCCGGCCTCGGCACCCGATACGCCGAAACCGCGCCCGCGCATCACCCGCGAGGATCTCGAGCGGTTCGCCGACGAGGACCTGATGCGAACGGCGTGGGACGAAGACCGACTGCGCGACGAAGCACCGCCGCACCATCGGTAGCGTGTGCCGTCGCCGCGAGTTGGAGCCGCCTAGGAGAATCGAACTCCTGACCTATTCGCGTATGCGCAGGGAGCAGTTCGATCCACTGAAGTCCGTTGAAGTGCTGGGGCACAACGGGATACAAATTCTAGCGTCCGTTGGAGTGCACACAAATCTGGATGAATTTGCGCGGGTTTGTATCGGGAAAGTGGCGACACAACTCGTGAACAACCCGGATCTGCGACTACAGGCGCAGACGCTATGCGATATTCATCCCGTGACCATTGCCCTAGTGGTGAAGGTGAACGACGGATACGTCGTGGCATCGGACAGCGCAACAACGGTCCAGGCACAGACCCCCTCGGGCCCGACCGTCATCAACATCTACAACAACGCCAACAAGATCTTCAACCTGTACAAAGGACTCCCGATATCGGTGTTGACTTGGGGACTCGGCAACATCGGCCCAGCCTCCATCTCGACCCTGGCCAAAGATCTACGGGCCAGACTCAGCACAGGGCCAGCCGACTGGAAGCTGAAACCCGCCAGCTACAAAATGACCAAAGTCGCTGAACAGTTCAAGAAATTCTTCTACGACGAGCACTACGAGCCTTTAGCCACGGCCGCAACGGCTAACGGGGAGGACGTGCCACTGCTCGGACTCGCGTTGGCCGGATACAGCTCCGGCAAAGACGAGCCAGAGATCTTCTATCTCGAAATGACGCCGAGCGGCTGCACCGGACCGATGGAGATCCTCGCGGGCGACACCGGCGCCGCGTGGTGGGGCCAACAGGAGGCAATCTCCAGACTCCTCAACGGCGTGAGCATTTTCACACCCGGAGCGTTGAAGAACCTTCAGTTAGCAGCCGACGATGCAGAGGCAATCTCCCTCTCCGAGGACATCGCGAACCAGATCAGAGTCGGTATCGTCGGCCCGGCCATGCCAATTCAGGATGCCGTCGACCTTGCTGAATTCCTGGTAAAGGTGACAATTGGTTTTGTACGGTTCTGCCCTGGGCATCCCACCGTTGGTGGTCCAATAGAGATCGCGGCAGTAACCAAGCACGAAGGTTTCCGATGGGTGCAACGTAAGCACTACTTCGACACCAAACTCAACCCGCCGACCAAGGGGACGCCATGACCGCCGATTCATACGCCAACATGGCCCGCGGCCGTGGGAGTTACACCAGCGGTCCCCAGGGAGCAGCCGTCGGCTCGCCAACCACCGCTGCGTCGCGATCGCTGTCGACTACGTCATCGAGCCATAGCCGCAAGGCGGCCGCTGCGTCCGAGTCCACGCGGAAGACCAAGAAGTCGAAGTAGCGGGCATGGGGACAGGCCCCATGCCCAACCATCCCTGTACTCCGTCATCAGCAAGCCCGCCGCTGACCGCTGCAAAATCGCTCCCGGACGGGTTCCCACAAAAACGGGGCCGCCCCCCCCAATGACAGGAAAGTCGTTGCGGCACATTAAGATACAGAAATCAGACCGAGACTGTTTGCGGCGCAGACGATTTCAGTTTGCTTAGCTGCCGCGCGAAGTCGTGGGAAGCGTACAAACCATTTTTTGCAGTACCGCTTCGGTGTCCGGTTGGGTGGGGGCGGGGGTGGGACGGCCCCGTCATAGCTCTTCGTCGTCAAGAAGGACCCTCGCGGAGACCAGGTCCGCTTCCGCGGAGTTATGTGCGTGCAGACCGTTGAGCGTGTCAGCCTTTTGTCGATAACTTTGGGCCTTCGCAACATTCCCTCGCGCTTCGTGCTTCTGCGCGGCATCTCTGAGTAGCTGGACCAGTCGCTCAGTGTGGCCGCTGGCTTCGTGCAAGCGCGTTCTTGCGACAATGTCAGCGATATAGGTCTTGAGTTCCTCTCTCGAAGGATTTTCGGGCGGGTCAGGGAAGTCCCATTCGCTCTGCCACTTAGGGATCTCGGGCTGCTCGCCACCGGTCGCATTAGCCATCTGCTCATCGTAGAAGCGTTGGGGCGGCGGCGGGGCGCAGGTGCGGCTCGGGCTCGAAAGGAGCAATACTCACCGTCATGGCCGGACCTTGCCTCGGTTGCAGTCGGGGTTTGACGCCCCTGCCGCCACCGGTCTTTCACTTGTTGGTCGTTGGTTCGGTCTTGGCTGACGGTTCCGGTTTGTCATCGATGACGGTGACCCAGCCGTGCTTTTGCCAGTGTTCAGCCACCTCGGCCGGAACGCCGGTCAGTGTGCCGGCGCGTTGTTCGCCGTTGTGGTAGACGAGGTGTGGTTCGACGACGGTGACCGTGGCGGTGGTGTCGTCGTTGGCTGGTGCGCGTCGCGGACGCTTGGTTGTCATGGTCATCTAGGTGGTCACAATCTTGACGATGGCGGCGGGGTTGGGGAAGCCGAAGCCGGCGCGCAGGATGGCCCGCACGGCGACGCGATCAGAGGTGAAAAACACCGACTTGTCTTTCTCGACCACGGCGTCCTGCCGCAGTATGAAGTACCCGAAGGCTTTGGGGATGCCCCACACCACGTTGTTCGTGGTGGTGACGTAGGGCGAGGTGAGCAGCGGGATTCCGAGGATCTGACGCTGGCCCGGCATGGTCGGATCCGGGCCTAGCAGCGGCACATTGGAGTTGGCCGAGGTGTACTGCTTGACCTTGGCCAGCGCTTTGGCCGTGGCGGGGTTGGTCACCCACGCGTTGATCTCGCCGTTGTACTGGGCTGAGGTGTAGATCGCGTCGGAGAACGGGTCCACGTTGCTGTAGGCGGTGGCCGGGCCGTTGATCGCGGTGACTCCTGAGACGCCGGGCAGGCCGCCGGGCCCATTGGTCGTGGTCGCGGTGAACAAGGCTTGATCGACCTTGCGGGTGAGATCGCGGACGATGCCTTCACCGACGGCTTCTGCGGCCTCGGGGGTGCTGTCGTTGGCGAGCTCGGAGGAGATGACCGACAGTGCCGCGAGCTTCGACGGGGTGATGATCAGTTCGTCGAGAGTTGCATCGGATGCTGCGATTTCGGCGCCTTCTGCAGTCCAGCTCGCCGACGGGTCCGAGGTCACCAGCGGCACCCGGTAGGAGTGGGTCGAGATCGCGATGGTGGTGAGGACTTGGCCGGCCACGGACTGCTGAATCAGCGGCTGTATAACAAGGTCCCCCACCTGCGAGGGCGTGAGGATCGGCGCGAACGCCGAGGTCGTTGAAGCCATGAGTTGCCTCCATAGGCGTTGATGCGCTTGTTGCGCAACGGATTCGGTGTGATCCGGTCACTCGCCTGGAGTTCGGCCGGTTGGCTCCTGGCCCTCGCTTTGACGTTCGGTCCGGTACCTGCCGTCGCTCCGACCGTCGAGGTCGATTCTAGCTGCCCAGTACGTCACCCCAGTTGCTGCCGCGCGGGGGCGGGGGTGGTGAGTGCTGACCGAAGTTTTGCCAACGCGGGCCAGCAGGTGTCGGTTTGCCTAGCCGGGGGCGTTCCTCGAGGAGTGCGCCGGCGGCGGCGCGGAGTTCGTCCTCGTTGAGGGTGCCGTCGTCGTTGTAGAAGGCGTCGAGGTCGGCTTGCCCGATGTCGAAGAGGTCGGCTGGGACGTCGAGGAGGTCGGCGACCGCGGTTTCGCATTCGCGGCGCTGGTATGCCTGTACGCGGGCGGTGAGGGTGTCGCGTTCGGCTTCGGCGTCGCGGAGCTGGCGGCGCCACCGTGCGGCCTCCGAGTTCGGCGTCGCTTCAGGTGGATCGTTCTCGGGCACTTGCTGTTCGGCGGCGGGATCGTTGCTTGCATCGACGTCGGGTTGCCCGGTGGTCGGTTCCGTGGGGTCGGCGGGTTGGGTCATTTTGGCTATGCCTCCTGTTCGAGTTGGGGCCAGCGGCGGCGGCGCACCAGCGTGGTGGGGAATGACACCTTGGTGATGAGTTGCTCTGGCACGGTGTAGCCCAGGAGGGTCAGCAAGGTTTTCTCGGTGTCGGTGGCGGGCCGCTCGAAGAAGTCGCACTGGTAGCCGGTCTCGGCGTCCCACTCATAGCGCCACTGGACACCTTCGGCTCGAAAGTCAGCATCTTGGCGGGAGTCCTCACCGCGTTGCAGGTCATCGGGAAGCGGCTCTGCGAAGGCCAACCATCCACGTGGGTCTGGCTGCGGCACTTGAAGTGGCAGGTCAGGCATCGGCTTCTCCTGTCTGCTGGCGGGTCGCTTCGAGCCAGACAGCAAGGCGCTCTTCGACATCAGCACCGAAATGGATCAGCGTCCCGAACAGGAAGCCACACAACTGAAGTGAAACGCTGTAGGGGTCGCAGTTGCCGAGAATCACTGAGGTCGCGGCGATGTCATCCCGGTAGAAAGACTGCGCCAGCAGCACAGCATCAAGGGGCGCCCGGCGGGTAAGCGGATTGTCCGGGTAACCAAGTGGGTCATTCATTGCGGTGTCCTCTCAAGTGGGGGTGTGGGTGGGTTGCGTGAAATCACGCGGGGCGTAGGGTTTTCCGTCACCGCTGCCGATGCTGGCGGTTGCCCGTTCGACGCAGGGCACTCGTCTGACGCGGCCGTCGGGGCGTGTGCACCATTGGTTCTGCTGTGCGCCGCAGTTGGCGCATGTCACGGCTAGGGCGCCGGTGTCGGAGTAGGCCGCCCAGATCGCCCGACCTTGCTTCACGACGCGCTCTCCTCGGGGCTGACGATGTGCCAGACGCGATCAGTCTTCGAGTCGCCGCGGGCGGGCTGGGAATCGATACGGGGGTGCTTTGCTGCGACGTTGCGGATGTTTGCCCAGCTATGCCCTGCGGCTTCACCGGCGGCCCGGACGTTGCCAGGGATCAGTGAACCGGTTTCGGCGTTCTCGATGAATTCCTCAAGCCACTGACGTGCCGACTGATAGCAGGAGGGCTGCTCCCCGGCGGTGTCGATCGACCAAGTTGTGGTGCCGCCGGATCTGTCGATTACCCGGATGCCCGGATGATCGTTAGCGGCGTTCGCGAGAGCCTTCCGGTTGTAGCCGGCGGCCTCCCCTGCGCCGTAGACAGCAAACGTTGTGGTAGTCGTGAAGCCATCTGCTTGCAACGTGGCTATGTGATTGGCAAGCCACTGCACCGCTGTCAGCGACGGTTGATAGATTTTAGCTGACCTGCGCGAATCCAGATCGGTGACGCTAGCCTTGGGTACCTGCGGGTACTCTGGTTCACGCGTCTTGAACTGGGTGTTTGGTGCGTGTACCGGGGTCCCCGCGTGTACCTGGGGCGTCAAACGGTATCGCTTGCCGCCATCGACTTCTATGGCCAGAATCTGGCCGTCGTCAGCTAACTCAGAGAGCGCCGTTGCGAAGTTGTCCCGGATGTCTGCTTTCAAGGCAGATCTGAGTTCGCGGGTCGGTACTTCAACTGATCTTCCGAGCTTGCGAACGATCGCCTTCTTGGCGCGGTTCAGCTTGCTGTCGGAGATGATCTCGTCACGGTCGGCGGCCGCCAGCGCGCGGCCACGGTTGATACGCCGGGCCGCCTCGGCGCGTTCACGCTGGACCCATGCACGGGTCCGGTCCGAGATCTCCATGACGGTGCCCGCTAGATGCCAGTCCTCGTCGCTGATTACCGGGGGCTCGTCCCGGTCGTCGAGGACCATCAGGGCTGCAGCGACCTTGGCCCGCACCAGTAGCCGATGCCCGTCGAGTGGGTCGACCATGCCGCGGTGCATCGCGAGCTGGTGGGCGTCGATGGCGTCGCGGGCAACCTGCGGCAGCTCGAGGTCTCCGCAGAATCGAGGTTGTCGGATGATGAGCTGCTGCGGCTCGTCGGGACGCTCGTCGGGCATGTCGGGGTCGAGTACCGGCGCCCACACGAACCGTTGTGGGGTGCCGCCGTCGGCGCCGTCTAGCAGTGCTCCGGCGCGGCCGGGCTGGACGCCGACGATCAGCCCGCACCGGTAGGTGTGCGCCTCCACGCGGGTGCGGGTGTGGTTCTGGGCGTTGGTGAAACCGAGCTGTTCACCGGAGAACACCTTGCGTAGTTCGGATTCCAGCGTCGAGCCCGACCGGGAGAACAGCCCGGCCGCGGTGTCAACCTCGGGTGCGGAGAAGATGGCGTAGATGATCTGGTCGCGTTCGGGTTCGCCGTCTTTGCCTACGGGCGGCGGCATGAAGGTGCGGGCGATGCCTTCACCGGAGCCGATGGGGAACTCAGGGATGCGCGCGGGGCGACCGTCGTGCCACTCGAAGCGGATAGCGTCTCGGGCCGCTGCTTCGCTGGTTCCCTTGCCAGCACCTGACGGGCCGGTGAGAGCCACGAACAGGTTCAGGCTGGCTCGGCCGCCGACGTGCGGGGGCAGCCCGACTGCGGGGGGAATGACGCTGATGGCGCGAAGCAGTGAAACACCGAGCACAGCCGGGGGGTTGCGTCGGCGAGCCCGCGCAAACCGGTGGATATGCGTCAGAACTTCTCGGGCCTGCCAGAACTCGTCGATATCGGTGTCGGTCAAGCTGATCTCCTGATGTAGCCGCTGGTGCGGCGTTGGTGGATTTGGCGGCCGATCCGCGACCAGTCCTGGGCTGCGGCAACGGCTTTCGATGCCTCGGCCGCTGCATCTTGTGCTGCTTCCACGCGTAGGACGTGGTGCTCGCCGTCGATCGCGACAGCCACCAGCTTGCGGGGATCGCCGTCGGCCAGGGCTTGCCACGACGGGGTACCGGCAGCCGGTATTGGTCCGTAATTTGCTTGGGCGACAACTGCTTCGATGAATTCGTGCACGGGCCACCATGCGCGCTGTTGAGAGGGTGGAGCGCCGGCCCGCTGGGGGCCGGCCTCCTTCAGGTTGAACGGCTGCCGCTCGCTCATCGGCACTCCCTCAGCAATTCGGCTGCTTTGGCGGAAACAGCTGCTAAGTCGTCGAATACGCCAGGGTGCGTGGCAACTACATCGGCAACACCAGCGGTTTCCGGCAGTCCGTCGATGTAAGCTTCGAACCCGACCTCAAGTGGCTGGTTGTCCTTCGGGTCCCAGTACAAGAAGCGCCTGACAACCGAGGTGATCTCACCGGCACCCTTTATTTCGGCGAACGTGTCCCACAGGAACAGCGGGTCATCGCCGGCCTTCGGCGACGGGATCGGCGACATGTCGAACTTCTTGACTTGCAATTCCGTTGCCGGTTCGGACTCGTCGTTTAGATCGGCGGCGAAGGGCTCGAGCAGGCTGTGCAGGATCTTGACGTAGGCGCGCAGCACGGCCAGCTCGTTGTCGTAGCCGTCGGGTCTAGGTGTGAAAGTCGGTTCCTCTTTGAGCATGTCATTGATGCGCCAGCCGAACCGAGTCACGCCCTTGCAGAAGTCGAACGCAGCGAGCATGCCCACCCAGTTGGCGTCGTGGTCGGACAGACCGTCGAATGCTCGCATGTCGATCAGGTCGGCCGCGAAGGCGCGGAGCCCTTGACCGTTGAACGGCAGTTCGGCTGCGGCAATGCTTTCGTCCTCGGCCAGAATCTCGATGGCCTGGCGGAAGCGCTCGTAGCGGTCGCCTGGGAAAACGCCCTGTTGGCAGTCCTGGGTATGCCTGCCGATACCACCGCAGCATTTACGGGTGGTCGAGTCGACCGGGTACGGGTTACCGCTGTCCATAGCTTGCGCCGCTTCGTTGAGCCGGTCGGAAAGCGCCGACCAGGTTGGTGGTTCCGGCGCAGCGCCGGGAGTGGGTACAGTCATGGGTGAACTTCCTTTCTGGTGATGGGTTGGTTCGGAAGCCCTCGAAGCGGCAACTTCGGGGGCTTCACTGATTTCGTTGGACATGTCAGGCAGCGCCTGGGCTACCGTCAGCACCCTGTTCCAGGCGGGCTAGGTAGGCGTCGAGTTGGCGGTCGGTCGAAAACCTTCGGCGGCCGATGGTGACCGATCCGAGCTCGCCCGATGCCCAGAGTCGGAAGACCGCGCTTCGGCCAACGCCGAGTCGCTCTCCCACGGCAACATGGTCATTGTTCTTGTTCATCCCTTTTCCTGTCGTTGTTACTACGCACCAAGTCGGTACATGCTCGTAGTACTACCACGAACGTAGAAAACACGCAATAGACGCGCTATTGTGCGTAGCTATGACGAGTTGGCGAGAATGGGCGGCTGCAACTGTCGCGGGTGTGGCCGGCGTAGTTAAAGATCGGCGCTCGCATCTCGAATTGACTGCCGCCGATGTGGCCGCGAGGACGTCGGCTGGGAAGCCGATGACGCGGGCTGTCATTTCGGATCTTGAGACTGGACGGAAGCGGACATTAGAGATTAGTGAACTGTCAACGCTCGCAATGGCTTTAGAGATGCCGCCGCTTGCGTTGCTGTTTCCTAATGTGCTTGAGGACGTTGAGGTGCTGCCAGGCAAGAAGATGCGGGGTGTTGAAGCGCTCGGGTGGTTTACGGGTACGGGTGAGGACACGCCTGGGGGCGCCGCGGGGATCCAAGTCGCCCTGCAACTGGTCATAGTGGAGCGGACGCTCAATGTGCAGCGGCACAATCTGCGCCAGCATGAGCGCGGTCCGGAACTCCTCAATATGTCCGAGACGATGAAGCAGTACGAGGCGCACCAAGCCGCTCACTCAAGGGAGCAGATATCGAGACTTGAGGCCGAACGCAAACGGCTGCTCGGCGTTTATACGCGACTAATGGAGATCGAGAGGCGCGATGCCTAGACAGCGTATGGAGCCGGGCGAGCACGGCCGCATCACCGAATCGTGTTCCGCTGGAAAGTATTTTGCTTCCACCTATGTCCGGGACAACGACGGTAAGCGTCGGCGGGTTGAGCGGTCGAGTGATAAGTCGATAGAGGATGCTCGCCGGGTTCTTCAGCGGCACCTGGTCAAACGTCGCGCACCGCTGTCGGGTCAGCTGGTGACTGATCGAACAACACTCGCCCAGCTGTTCGAAATATGGCTTGCAGCAAAGGAATCCGAGGACGGCATCAAGCCGCAGACCGCGGGCCAATACCGTCAGGTATGGGCGAAGTACGGCGCCGAGCAGCTCGGTGCACTCCGGGTGACCGAGCTTCCGACTTCTCGGGCCAACGCACACATTCAGGCGGTCGCGGCGACCACGAAGTCTCAGGCCGGCTATCTGCGGATCATCCTCCGGGGCATGTTCTCGACGGCCGTCCGTTTCGACGTGTTGGCGGTCAACCCGATCGTGGAGACCAAGACGGCGAAGGTTCAGCGGAAGCCGGCCCGGGCGATGACCCCCGACGAGTTCGACCAGGTGCGGGCTGCCGTGCATGCGTACGTCACACAGGAGCGCCACGGAGGACCGAAACCGGGTCGGCTGCTGGCACCGTTCATCGAGGTGCTTGCCGCCACCGGCGGCCGGCCGAGCGAAGTGCTGGCACTGCGGTGGTCCGACGTCGACCTGCTCGCCAATCCGCCGACCGTGACGATCTCGGGCACCCTGGTCGACCACCAACGAATCCCCGGCAAGGGTCTGCACCGCCAGGAGGCGCGCAAGGGTGACGCGCCGGCCCACACCGTCGTGCTCCCCCACTTCGGCGTCGAGGCCCTCACCACACTGCTCGGCGAGACCGGACCCACCGGCCCGGTGTTCGCCAGCCGTGACGGCGGCTGGATGTCCCTGTGCAACATGCGCCGCGCGCTGCGGGCCGCCCTGCCCGACGAGCTGCGATGGATCACGCCGCACTCATTTCGCCGCACGGTCGCGACCGTCGTTCGGGACGACCTGGGGCCGGCGCTGGCTCAGCAGCAGCTCAGCCACTCCAAGCTGTCCACCACCGAGGCCCACTACCTACAGCGGCACACCCGCGGGCCCGATGTGCGGTCCACGCTGGACAGATTCGCCGCCGGGAAAGTGTCAGCTGAAAGTATCAGGAAAGTATCAGGTGACCCCGGTCCTGGCGGGACGAACGACGCCGCTTAGTCATGTTTACGCTGGTGGATGGAGCCGCCTAGGAGAATCGAACTCCTGACCTATTCATTACGAGTGAATCGCTCTACCGACTGAGCTAAGGCGGCCTGCCGCTTCGGGCGGCACGAGTCTACGGCAGAGCGCCGGACCGACCCAAGTCCGACCGCCGCCCCGTCGTCAGCGCAATTCCTGGCCGATCGTGGCCACCATGGCGTCGACCGCGAATTTGGGCTTGACGTTGGTGCTCAGCGCTTCGCGGCAGGCCAGGACGGCCTCCACGCAGCGCAACAGTCGCTCGGGGCTGGCGTGCGCGGCCAGCGCGCCCACCCGCTCGGCCATGTCCGGATGGTTCGCCCGAATCCGGCCCGCGTTCGCCGAAACCACCAGCGCATCGCGGAAATAGGTGGCCAGATCGATCAAGGCACGGTCCAGCGCGTCCCGCGAGGCACGGGTATGACGGGATTTCTGCCGTCGTTCCAGGTCCTTGATCGCTCCGGCGGAACCCCTGATCGCCCCGGCGGCGCCCTTGCCGGTACCGCCGGCCCCCAGCGCCGTGCGCAGTTCCTCGGTCTCCGCTTCGGCGCGATCGGCGGTCAACGCCACCGCCTCGGCTTCGGCGGCGGCGACCAACTCCTCCGCGGCGGCGTAGGCCCGTGAGGGCCGGGTTGCATCGCGGATCAGTTCCAGCGCCCGCTCGCGTCGTTGCCGGGCTTCGGGGTCGGTGGCCAGCCGGCGCGCCCGCCCGACGTGACCGCCGCTGACCGAGGCCGCCCACTGCGCCGTCTCGGTATCCAGCCCGTCGCCGTCGACGAGGACCTGGGCGATCGCCTCGGTGGACGGCGTCACCAGCGCAACGTGCCGGCACCGGGAGCGCAGCGTGATCGCGATGTCCTCGGGATCCACCGAGGGTGCGCAGAGCAAGAAGACCGTCGACGGCGGGGGCTCCTCGACGACCTTCAGCAGCGCGTTGGCGGCCCCCTCGGTCAACCGATCGGCGTCCTCGATGAGAACGATCTGGTGGTGGCCGGTGGTCGGGCGCCGCGAGGCGATCTGCACGATGCCGCGCATCTCGTCCACACCGATGGACAGACCTTCGGGAATGACCCGCCGGACGTCGGCGTGGGTGCCCGCCATGGTCGTCGTGCACGCCCGACAACTCCCGCAACCGGGCTCGGACTCCGACGTACATTGCAGCGCGGCGGCGAAGCACAGCGCGGCTACCGAACGTCCCGAGCCCGGCGGTCCGGTGATGAGCCAGGCATGTGTCATAGTTCCGGGGCTCGAAGCCGCGTGAGCCTGGTCACCCCGACTATCTCTGCGGGCGTCCCGGGCTGCCGCCAACAGCTCGGCTTCCACGACTTCCTGGCCTACCAGCCGCGTAAACACTCCCGTCATCATCGGCAACAGTAGTGAGCGCCTCCGACAGAGACCGATCAGCGTCCGTTTCGCGACAATTCCGTGATCTTTGCCCGGCTTTCGCCCTCGTCGGAGGGCATGGCGGGCCCATTTCCGGTTACCGACGAGTCGCCGCTGACCGATACGGTGGGTTCGTGAACACGGTGGCGACCTTCCCCCGGCGAATCGCTGCATTCGCACGGTGGGTGGTGCGCACCCCGTGGCCGGTCTTCTCCCTGAGCATGTTGCAGGCCGACATCATCGGCGGGCTGTTCGTGTTGGGCTTCCTGCGCTACGGATTGCCGCCCCGCGACCGCATCCAGCTACAGGACCTCCCGCCTGCCAACGTGGTGATCTTCGTTGCCACGGTCATCTTGCTGTTTCTGTTCGGGTTCGCCTGGAACCTGCGCCTGCTGATGCCGGTTTTCCGCTGGCAGCGTCGCGACAACCTGCTGGTCGAAGCCGACCCGTCCACCACTGAACTGGCCCGCACCCGAGCGCTGCGGATGCCGTTCTATCGCACGGTGGTCAGCGCGGTGTCCTGGGCCGTCGGCAGCATGGTCTTCGTGATCGCCAGTTGGTCGGTGGCCCGGCACGCCGTGCCGGTGGTGGTCGTTGCGAACGCCCTGGGCGCCACCGCGACGGGGATCATCGGTTATCTGCAGTCCGAGCGGGTGCTGCGCCCGGTGGCGGTCGCGGCGCTGCGCAGCGGGGTGCCCGAAAACGTGCGGGCACCCGGCGTCATCCTGCGGCTGATGCTGACCTGGGTTCTGTCCACGGCGGTGCCGCTGGTGGCGATCGTGCTGGCCGTGGTTTCGGACAAGATCGCGCTGCTGCACGCCTCACCCAGCGCATTGTTCAACCCCATCCTGCTGTTGGCGCTGGCGGCGTTGGCCATCGGGGCGGCCGGCACGCTGCTGGTGTCGATGTCCATCGCCGACCCGCTACGCCAGCTGCGCTGGGCCCTGTCGGAGGTACAGCGCGGCAACTACAACGCCCACATGCAGATCTACGACGCCAGCGAGCTCGGACTGCTGCAGGCCGGGTTCAACGACATGGTCCGCGACCTCTCGGAGCGGCAGCGGCTGCGCGACCTGTTCGGTCGTTACGTGGGCGAGGACGTCGCCCGCCGGGCGCTCGAGCGCGGTACCGAACTGGGCGGGCAGGAACGCGACGTCGCGGTGCTCTTCGTGGACCTGGTGGGCTCGACCCAGTTGGCGGCTACCCGGCCGCCCGCCGAAGTCGTCCACCTGCTCAACGAGTTCTTCCGGGTCGTCGTCGACACCGTCGGCCGCCACGGCGGGTTCGTCAACAAGTTCCAGGGCGACGCGGCGCTGGCGATCTTCGGCGCGCCGATCGAGCATCCCGACGGCGCGGGAGCGGCGTTGGCGGCGGCCCGTGAGTTGCACGACGAACTGATCCCGGTGCTCGGGTCCGCCGAATTCGGCATCGGCGTCTCCTCCGGCCGGGCCATAGCCGGCCACATCGGCGCCCAGGCCCGGTTCGAGTACACCGTCATCGGTGACCCGGTCAACGAGGCCGCCCGGCTGACCGAGCTGGCCAAACTGGAAGAGGGCCACGTGCTGGCGTCGGCGATCGCGGTCAGCGGGGCGCTGGACTCTGAGGCGCTGTGCTGGGACGTGGGTGAGGTGGTCGAGCTGCGTGGTCGCGCGGCGCCCACCCAGTTGGCGCGTCCGCTGAATCTCGCTGCCTGCAGCGAGGTTTCGGACGAAGCCGAGGAGGTCTCGACCAGACGGCACTGATGCCGAGCAGACGCGAAAGCCCCTGTTTCGTGCCGAAACAAGGGGCTTTCGCGTCTGCTCGCGCGGGTTAGGTGCGCTTGCTCGCGCGGGTTAGGTGCGCCTGATGCGGCGCGGGTTAGGTGCGCTTGGCCGCGCGCTTCGCCGGTGCCTTCTTGGCCGCCGCCTTCGACGTGGCCTTGCGTGCCGTCTTCTTCGCGGCTCGCTTCACCGGGCCGCGGGCCCGCCGATCGGCGAGCAGTTCGGAGGCGCGTTCGTCGGTGATCGACAACACGTCGTCGCCTTTGCGCAGACTGGCGTTGGTCTCGCCGTCGGTGACGTACGGACCGAACCGGCCGTCCTTGATCACCATCGGCTTGCCCGACGCCGAATCGGTGCCCAGCTCCCGCAGCGGCGGTGCCGAAGCAGCCTGTCGCCCAGAGCGTTTCGGCTCGGAGTAGATCTTGAGCGCCTCGTCGAGGGTGATGGTGAACATCTGGTCCTCGGTGGCCAGCGATCGAGAATCGGTGCCGCGCTTGAGATATGGGCCGTAGCGTCCGTTCTGTGCGGTGATCTCCTCACCGGATGCGGGGTCGGTGCCGACCACCCGCGGCAGGGACAGCAGTTTCAGTGCGTCCTCGAGTGTGACCGTCTGCAGGTCCATGCTGCGCAGCAGCGAACCGGTGCGCGGCTTCGGACCGGTCGGCTTTTTGCCCTTCTTCGCCGGAGCGGCATCGCCTTCGTCGTCTTCGGACTTGGGCAGGATCTCCGTCACGTACGGCCCGTAGCGCCCATCTTTGGCCACGATCTCGTGACCCGTTTCCGGGTCCACACCCAGCACGCGCCCCTCCTGCGGAGTGGCGAAAAGTTCTTCTGCCACTTCCAGAGTCAGCTCGTCGGGAGTCAGCGAATCGTTCAGGTTGGCCCGCTGCGGAGTCGACTCGCCGTCGTCACCGGCGATCGTACGTTCCAGATACGGGCCGTTCTTGCCGACCCGAACGTAGACCGGGCGTCCCAACGCGTCGTCGAAAACCTTGATGGAGTTGACTTCTCGCGCGTCGATACCTTCGAGGTTGATGCCGACCAGTTTTTTCAATCCACCGGATCGGGCAACGGAGTCGGCCACGCCGTGCTCACCGCCGAAGTAGAAGTTGTTCAGCCAGTTGGTGCGTTGCTCGTTACCCGAGGCGATCGCGTCGAGCTCATCTTCCATCGCCGCGGTGAAGTCGTAGTCGACCAGACGGCCGAAATGCTGTTCCAGCAAACCGATTACGGCGAACGCGACCCAGGACGGCACCAGGGCGCTGCCCTTCTTGTAAACGTAACCGCGGTCCTGGATCGTCTTGATGATCGAGGAGTAGGTCGACGGCCGTCCGATGCCCAGCTCTTCGAGCGCTTTGACCAGCGATGCCTCGGTGTAGCGGGCCGGCGGGTTGGTGGAGTGCCCGTCGGGTGTGAGTTCGACGGCATCCAGACGCTGTCCGGGGGTCAGTTGCGGCAGCCGGCGCTCGGCGTCGTCGGCTTCGCCACCGGCCAGTTCGTCCACGGTTTCCACGTAGGCCTTCAGGAAGCCGGGGAAGGTCAGGGTGCGGCCAGAGGCGGAGAAGATCACTTGCCGCTCACCCGAGCGGCCTTCGATCCGCAGGCTCAGCGTGGTGCCACGCGCATCGGCCATCTGGGAGGCCACGGTGCGCTGCCAGATCAGCTCGTAGAGACGGAACTCGTCACCGTCGAGCTCGCGACGCACCGCGTCGGGGGTGGCGAACGTCTCACCGGCGGGCCGGATCGCCTCGTGCGCCTCCTGGGCGTTCTTCACCTTGCGGGTGTACTGGCGCGGCGAGGGGGCCACGTACTCCTCGCCGTAGAGCTGGCGCGCCTGGTTGCGCGCGGCGCCGATCGCCGACTCCGACAGCGTCGTGGAGTCGGTCCGCATATAGGTGATGTAGCCGTTCTCGTAGAGCCGCTGAGCGATGCTCATCGTGCGCTCGGAGGAGAACCGCAGCTTGCGGCCGGCCTCCTGCTGCAGCGTCGAGGTCATGAACGGCGGATACGGGCGGCGGGTGTAGGGCTTCTCCTCGACCGACGCCACCGAGAGCTGAGCGCCACGCAAGCCTTCGGCGATCGAAGTGGCGGCGGACTCGTCCAGAACGGTGACCTCGTCGGCCTTGCGTAGCTGACCCAGCGAGTCGAAGTCACGGCCGGTGGCCACCCGCAAACCGTCGACGTTGGTCAGGCGCGCGGTGAACGTCGGCGGCTGCGCCTTCGGGTCGGACACGCTCGCGTCCAGCTTGGCCAGGATGTCCCAATACGACGCGCTGCGGAAGGCCATCCGGTCGCGTTCGCGCTGCACGATGATGCGGGTCGCCACCGATTGCACCCGGCCGGCCGACAGCTTGGGCGCGACCTTCTTCCACAGCACCGGGCTGACCTCGTAGCCGTACAGCCGGTCCAGGATGCGGCGGGTCTCCTGCGCGTCGACCAGGTCGATGTCGAGATCGCGCGGGTTCTCGGCGGCCTCGAGGATGGCCGGCTCCGTGATCTCGTGGAACACCATCCGCTTGACCGGGATCCGCGGTTTGAGGGTCTCCATCAGGTGCCAGGCGATCGCCTCGCCTTCCCGGTCACCATCGGTGGCCAGATAGAGCTCGTCGACGTCTTTGAGCAGGCCCTTCAACTCGGTGACGGTGCTCTTCTTCTCGGGGCTGATGATGTAGAGCGGCTCGAAGTCGGCGTCGACGTTCACCCCCAACCGTGCCCACGGCTCGGACTTGAACTTCGCGGGCACGTCGGCGGCGGCGCGGGGCAGGTCCCGGATGTGGCCGCGGGACGACTCCACGATGTAGTTGGCGCCCAGGTAACCGGCCAGCTTGCGCGCTTTGGTGGGCGACTCGACGATCACGAGTCGCCGGGTGCTCCCGTTGCTGGCCACCTGCGCTTACGCTCCATCTCGATCTATCGGTCCCCTCGCGGAACCGCCCCCGCAGGGAAGAATGACAGGTCGACTCCCTGAAATTCCCGGAAATCCGGTCCGTTTCCGGTCAGTTTCCGGCCAGTGGACCTACGCGCTGTCCCCTTCGCCCCGCGGGCAACTGACAATTTCGCACCATTGGGCGGGCCTGCGCAAACCGGCCGACCCCATCGCGGGCCTGTGCGACCGCTCAGACGTGGGGCCACTGGGCTGCCGACTCGGGGTCGTCGGGAGCCTCCCCCACGTTCTCTACCAGGCGCGATAGCCTGCGGCGGCCGCTGATCCGCAGCGCCGGCCGAGCCCCGCGGGTGCCGATGAGGGTGGGTGCGATCCCGACCCGCATCAGAGCCGACGCCAGCGGCGAATGGGTGTCCGGCGCGTGCGGATCCAAACCCAGCAGGTACCGGTCGGCTTCCGGGGTGCCGGCGGCCAGGGTCCACGCCCGCAACTCCCGCGGCCCGGGCAGCCAGCGCGGCGGCACCGTCTTGACCGCGCCCCTCGTCCACTCCTTGGCGATATTGCACAATCGCGGGTCCACCGCCGTGCGGACCAACGGGTGATCCTCGTCGGTCCGGGTGATCTCCGGGACCAGTCCGGCTTCGGTGATCATCTCCGCCAGCGCGGCGGCCCGCCAAGGCCGATCCACCACCACCGACACCCTGGCTCCGGACCCCACCGTGACGATCTGACCGGGCGCGGCCAGCAGTCCACACAGATCGTCGACCGCGGGCGGTACCGACTCCGCGGCGAAGAAGGACAGCTGGCTCACGCCACAGACAGTAAGGCAGCGGACCGAGCCAGGGTCGGTCCGCGTGCGGCGCGGCGTGACCAGAGGCGTAAGTGGGTGCCAATAACGGAAACCCCCCGGGGCGGGTCCCGCAAGAGCGGGACTGCGCCGGGGGGTTTCTTTTCAGAATCTGCTCGGATTAAAGGGAGCGGACTCCGGTGGCCTGGGGGCCCTTAGGGCTGTGGCCGATCTCAAACTCGACCTTCTGGTTCTCTTCGAGGGTGCGGAAGCCCGTCCCCTGGATTTCCGTGTAGTGGACAAAAACATCCGCGGAACCGTCCTCGGGGGCGATGAAACCGAACCCCTTCTCCGCGTTGAACCACTTCACAGTTCCCTGTGGCATCTCTCTGATCTTTCCTTTTCTTCTGGGTGCGGGGCACCGCCGTTCGGTGCCCCGGGCCCGTCACGACCGCCATACCTCGCGGAGTCGCCGGAACTTCACCCGACAGATAACCTCGCAGGAACCGCGATCGCAACGTCGATCCTGCGAAAGTTTGACACGAACACAGAAGCTACGACCGCACTCAGTCAACCACGTTCGTCGCGTAGGCAACAGCCTGTTGGCAGCGCAGGTCGCCGGACGGAGCCTCAATTTACGTAAGCGTCACTCGGCGGCCGCGGCAGCGGCCCCGGACGCTCGGAAAGGTTAGCGATGGCGAGTTTCGGCAGCGAGCTGCTTGCCGCCGCACTCGCCGGCACCGCCCCCGGCGAGCATCCGCTGCGCCATGTCGCCGAATTGCCGCCCCGGCCCGCCCAACCCGCCGACTGGCCCGACTGGGCCCGGCCCGAGGTGGTCCGCGCCTTCACCGAACGCGGGATTCGCACCCCCTGGTCGCACCAGGTGCGGGCCGCCGAGCTGGCGCACACCGGACGCCACGTGGTGATCAGCACCGGCACCGCCTCGGGCAAGTCGCTGGCCTACCAGCTCCCGGTGCTCAACGCGCTGGCCTCCGACCCACGGGCCCGGGTGCTGTACCTGTCGCCGACCAAGGCGCTCGGTCACGACCAGCTGCGCGCTGCCCACGCCCTGGTCACCGCGGTTCCCCTCGTTGACGTCGCACCCACGGCCTACGACGGCGACGCGCCCGCCGAAGTCCGCCGCTTCGCCCGGGAGCGCTCGCGCTGGCTGTTCTCCAATCCCGACATGATCCACCTGTCGATCCTGCGCAACCATGCCCGCTGGGGGGTGCTGTTGCGCGGACTGCGGTTCGTGATCGTCGACGAATGCCACTACTACCGTGGGGTGTTCGGTTCCAACGTGGCGATGGTGCTGCGCCGCCTGTTACGGCTGTGCGCGCGCTACTCCTCGTATCCGACGGTCATCTTCGCCAGCGCGACCACCGACTCCCCCGGCACGACCGCCACCGAACTCATCGGCCAACAGGTCCTCGACGTGGTCGACGACGGATCACCGCAGGGGGGACGGACGGTCGCGTTGTGGGAACCCGCGTTGCGGACCGACCTGCTCGGGGAGCACGGGGCTCCGGTGCGCCGGTCGGCGGGCGCCGAGGCGGCTCGGGTGATGGCCGACCTGATCGTGGAGGGCGCGCAGACGTTGACGTTCGTGCGGTCCCGTCGCGGCGCCGAGCTGACCGCGTTGGGGGCGCGGGCGCGACTGGACGACGTCGCCCCGCAGCTGTCGGGGCTGGTGGCGTCCTATCGGGCGGGCTATCTGGCCGAGGATCGCAGTGAATTGGAGCAGGCCCTGGCCGAGGGTCTGCTACGTGGACTGGCCACCACCAACGCGCTCGAACTCGGCGTCGACATCGCAGGTCTGGACGCGGTGGTGCTGGCGGGGTTCCCGGGCACGGTCGCGTCGTTCTGGCAGCAGGCCGGACGGTCGGGGCGGCGCGGGCAGGGCGCACTGGTGGTGCTCATCGCGCGCGACGATCCGCTGGACACCTACCTCGTCCATCATCCGGCCGCGTTGTTGGACAAGCCGGTTGAACGCGTCGTGATCGATCCCACCAATCCCTACATCCTGCGACCTCAACTTCTCTGTGCGGCAACGGAATTGCCGCTGGACGACGCGGAGGTCCGCGTGCTGGACGCGGTGGACGTGGTCGACGGACTGGTCGACGACGGCCTGCTGAAGCGCCGGGGTGGCAGGTACTTCCCCGCACCGGGAGTCGAACCCCATGGCGCAGTGGACATCCGGGGATCCATCGGCGGAGAGATCGTCATCGTCGAAGCGGACACCGGCCGCCTGCTGGGCAGCACCGGAGCGGGGCAGGCGCCGTCGTCGGTGCACCCCGGAGCGGTCTACCTGCATCAGGGCGAGAGCTACGTCGTCGACTCGTTGGACCTCGAGGAGGGCCTCGCCTTCGTCCGTGCCGAGGATCCCGGATACTCGACGTTCGCGCGCGAGATCACCGACATCACCGTCACCGGCCCCGGTGAGCGTCGCACCTTCGGTCCCGTCACGCTGGGCTTGGTCCCGGTGACGGTGACCCACCAAGTGGTCGGGTACCTGCGCCGCCGCATCGACGGCGAAGTGATCGACTTCGTCGAATTGAGCATGCCGCAGAGCTCGCTGCCCACTGTCTCGGTGATGTACACGATCGATCCGGAGACGTTGGACCGCAACGGCATTGATCCGCTACAGGTACCAGGATCGCTGCATGCCGCCGAGCACGCGGCCATCGGGTTGCTGCCGCTAGTGGCCAGCTGCGATCGCGGCGACATCGGCGGGCTGTCCACCGCCCTCGGCCCCGAGGGACTGCCGACGGTTTTCGTCTACGACGGCCATCCCGGGGGTGCCGGCTTCGCCGAACGCGGCTTTCGGAAGGCGCGTACCTGGCTGGGCGCCACCGCCGCGGCCATCGAAGCCTGCGAGTGCCCGCGTGGCTGCCCGTCCTGTGTGCAGTCACCCAAATGCGGCAACGGCAACGATCCGCTGGACAAGGCGGGCGCGGTACGGGTACTCAGGCTGGTGCTCGCGGCGTTGGACCGAGGACGGTGCGCTAACCAGGGGTGCTGAACGTCGCCGGTAAATTCGGTGGCACGGCCGCAGCGGTCCTTCCCCCGTTGTTCCGCGGTCGGAGCATCCGTTCCGGATACCTTGAAAAAATTGTTACTTCCATTCCCCGAAAATGGCTTTACAGTGCTCATATCCGTTGCAGTGCGATGGCGATCAGACACTGGCCGAGTCTGTCGGAATTCGAATTCGGAGGTGTCGTATGTCGTTTGTGAACGCGGCTCCCGAAGTTATGGGGACCACGGCCACGAATTTGGCAGGCATCGGCGCGACGATCAGCGCGGCCAACGCGAACGCGGCGACCCCGACGACCGCTCTCGTAGCCTCTGCGCAGGATCAGGTATCGGCAGCGGTCGCGACGTTCTTCAACGGCCACGCGCAGGGCTATCAGACGGTGGGCGCGCAGGCGGCGGCTTTCCATCAGAATCTGGTGCAGGTTCTGAAATCCGGTGCGGGTGCGTACGCGACAGCGGAGACCGACAACGCCGCAACCACCGGCAATCCCACCGGCACACCGGCTGAGCAGACCAACCGCCGTGACAATCCGTTACCGAAGGCCAAACCCGAGTCATCGATGGACGGCAATCGCGCGACCGGCGGCTCGGGCGCAACCGCCGGGATGGAAAGCAGGAGCGGCGTCACCGGCCTGATCGGCCTCGGCGGCGCGCGTGCCGTCGGCGTCACCGGCCCAGTGGTGGAACCGGGCTTGCTCCCCGGCGCGATGCGCGTCGGCAGCTCCGGCATCCGACTCGGCGCGGACAGGATCGTCGTCAGCGGCCCAAGATCGGGCGCCAGCGAGTCGCCATCGGCCATGCGCGCAACTGCCGCAACCACCGAACCGCCCGCACGGCTGATCACCCCCGCCGGATCGCGCGGGAACGCCACAGTGGTGACCCTCAATGCCCGCGGCGGCGGCAGTGGGGGCCTGGCTCGGAGCGTCAGGCACGCCGTCCCGGGCAGAAGTGCCGGTGGAGCCGGAGGTTTCGGCGCTCGCGAAAGTCTTCCATCCGGTTCGTAGGCGAAAGACTTTCGGAGCAACCAACAGACGTCAATCGGCAAGTGGTGAACGAGGATTGACGTGATCCCGAATCACGAAAGCCGTTGGAAAGTCCGATGGACGGGCGACCGACCCCTCGACGATCGTCCTCCACGGATCCGCTTTGCGACGGCCTGACAACACAATCCGCACACACTGCCCAATCGGGAGCGCAGCAGAAACCTACCTGGCTCGACGGCGCAAGCGCAACAAGCCGAGCACGTGATTCGCGAAGTTCCCGAGGCCGATTCCGTCCGGCGGTATGACAAACCACCCCAGGTGAGACCCAATTACGTTGCACCACGCCCAGATACCTACCGCCGCGCTCAACTGACCAGTGGTCACAGGATTCCCGCACACAACGCCTCATTGACGCCCAAAGCCCGCCGGGACAACGGTTTTGACGCTATCGTCAACAATCTGGCGCGCAATCGCGGGGTATTATTCGTCGGCCAGCGTTATCCGCTTTGCCCGCAACGGATTCCGCAATCGCGGCACCCGGCGGCCAGACGCCACCGGCACCATTGCGGCCTGCACCGATGACGCCGTCGCAGGCAACCGGCCCCCGGTCAGTATACTGCAGCCCTATGGGCCACGACTGGTTGCTCGTGGAGACGATGGGGGACGAGCCCGCTGTGGTTGCGCAGGGCCGTCAGCTCAAGAACCTCGTCCCGATAACCAGCTTTCTGCGCCGCAGTCCCTACCTTGCGGCAGTCCGTACCGCGGTAGCCGAGTCGGTCCAGACCGGTCAGGCTCTCACCAGCATCACCCCGAAAAGCGACCGCGTCATCCGCACCGAACCGGTGGTGATGTCCGACGGCCGGATCCATGGCGTGCACGTGTGGACCGGCCCGATCGACGAGGAACCCCCCGAGCGGCCCATTCCCGGCCCGCTGAAATGGGACCTCACCCGCGGTGTGGCCACCGACACTCCTGAGTCGCTGGCCAACAGCGGCAAGAATCCCGAGGCCGAGGTCACCTACGGCAGGGCCTTTGCCGAAGACTTGCCCTCCCGCGAACTCAACCCGAACGAAACCAAGGTGCTGGCCATGGCGGTTCGGGCCGAGCCAGGCCAGACACTGTGCAGCACATGGGATCTCACTGATTGGCAAGGAAACCCGATTCGGATCGGCTTCACCGCGCGCAGTGCGATCGAACCGGGGCCAGACGGCCGCGACCATCTGGTGGCGCGCGCGATGAACTGGCGTGCCGAGCGCAGGGAAAGTCCGGCGGCCACCGGCGACCTGGCGCAGCGGATCCTCAACGGCCTGGCGCAGGCCGGTGTCCATCGCGCCCTCGTCGACCTGAAGAACTGGACGTTGCTCAAGTGGCTCGACGACCCGGCGCCGTTCTACGACTGGCGGGGCAACGAAGACACGCAGCGGGTTCACCCCGAGGACGAGCACGTAGTGGCCTCGATGACAACGGAATTCGCTGACGGCGCGACAAGTCGGGTGCTCCGGTTGCCCGGCAACGACACCGACTGGGTGCCGGTACACGTCACCGTCAACCGGGTGGAACTCGAGCCGGACACGTTCGCCGGGCTGCTGTCGCTGCGCTTGCCCACCGACGACGAGGTCGCCGCCGCACAGTTTTCGCAGGCACCCGACCAGACCTGATCGGGGGGGTAGCCATCGGGCCTACGAGCGCACCGGTCCTGCCCGCGCCGAAGCTGCCGCCGCCGCGACGTGAGCAACCGGCACTTCGACGGTGACGACCACGTCCAGGCCGTCCGCCTGACACCGGACGTCACCGACGCGCATCTGCCGCGCCACGATCGTCGCCCGGGCGCACGCCGCCGCCGGTCCCTGCGGCAGTGCCGCGGCTGCGGCCAGGGCGGCCAGGTCGGCCACCGCCTGGGCGCGGTGGCGGGCCAGCACGACCGACCCCAGCCAGACGCCGGCCGCGGTGACGCACAACAGCACCGCGACCATCGCAGCCCCGAGCACCGTTGCCGACCCCGCCTCATCCCGGCTCAGCCGCCGAAACCGCCTGTGCCGCGATCTGCACAGTCGGCAACAACGTTGACCGCGCACTGACGGTGGCGACCAGCAGATCGCCGTCGCGTCGCACCGCGACCTGCGCACCGGACGGCGCGATGTTCCGCGCGACCGCGACGGCGGCGTCCCCGTCACCGCGCGCCGCGAGCCGGGCGGCCTCCCGGGCCGCGTCGATGCACCGCACCTGCATCGACACCGCGGTGATCCCGGCCAGGCACAGCACCAGGACCACGACCAGCGTGGCGATCGCCAGCGCCGCCTCGACGGTGCTGGAACCGTCATCGGCGATCAGACCTTGGTGCTCAGTGCGCGACCGATGATGTGGTTCAGCGCCGAGACGACGGAGTCGCCGGTGACCACGGTGTACAGGATGGCGCCGAAGGCCGCCGCCGCTATCGTGCCGATTGCGTACTCGACGGTGGACATGCCCGATTCGTCGACGGCAAGTAGCAGCATGCGCGCCCTGAGCGCACCGATCATCCGAAACATCGATTACTTCCTCCCTCATACGAGACCCGACTGCAGGACACCACCGGCCAGCCCGGCCACCACGGGGACGATCCCGAGACAGACGAAAGCCGGCAGAAAACACAAGCCCAACGGACCGGCGATCAGGACTCCGGCGCGCTCGGCCGCCGCGCCGGCCGCATGCGCGGCGTCATGGCGAGACTGCGCGGCGAGTTCCACCAGACCGTCGGCCAGTGCGGCACCTGAGGCCGCCGAACGGCGAGCCAACCGCAGCAGACCATCGGTCTGGGCATCGACCGCCACGCCGGGCGGCGCCGACCACGCAGCATCGGCACCGGCACCGAGCGCCAGGAGATCGGCCGCCCGCCGCAACACCTGAGCCAGACATGGCGGAGCCGACCCGGCCGCCGCGGCGGCAGCCGTCGACACCGCCATGCCCGCAGCCAGGCACACGGCGAGTACATCCAGACTGGACGCGACCCCGAGGGGATCCGATCCGGCCGGTCGCCGCGCTCCCCGCCGGACAGTCCGCGTGACCGGCTTGGCCCGCGCACGTACCGCCGCTGGACCCGCGCCGACCAGTAGTGCCGCGGCCAGCAACACCGCCATGACTTTCATGGCGACATCACCCGATCGGTGATCCGGTCCGACCACAGCAACCCGGCGCAGACCAGCACCGAACCCACGACCAGAAACCAGCCACCCGGGCCGGACAACAGGAAGCCGAGCGGCCGTGCGCCGATCAACTGTCCCAACAGCACCCCGAGCGTCGGCAACCCGGCAAGGATCGCCGCGGTGGCGCGTGCGCCGGCCAGACCGGAGGCGACCTTGGCCGCGAAGCGTTGCCGCTCGGCGACATCGCGTTGCGCGGCCCGCATCAAGCCGGCGATCGCCAGACCGTGCTGGCCGGCCAGCTCCCAGCAAACCGCGATGCGCTCCCACTGTGCGGGCAGGGATGAAGAGCGCGCCGCCGCGCGCAGGCCAGCCGCGACGTCGGCACCCAACCTTGCCCGCGCCGCGACCCCTTGCAGCGCGACCGACACGACCCCACCGGTCTCCGCGGCCGCGGCGTCGAACGCGCGCACCGGATGGGCGCCCACGCGAAGTTCGCCGACCAAGATCTCGAGTGCCGCTTCCAGCGCCCGGCCTTCGGCCAACGCATGCCGGTGTCGCCGGCTCCGGCGGAGACGCACACCCACCGTCGCGCCGAGCACGGCAACCGACAGTGCGGCGGTCAACGGCAGGACCACGGCGGCGAGTACCAGAACACACCCGCACACTCCGCCGACACCGGGCCCGCCGGCCACGAACCGCCGACGGGTCGTCCGCTGCAACCCGAGCCGGGGGCCCGACGAGGCGGGCGACACCAGCAAGGCCAGTGCCAACAACAGCGCCGTGAGCTGCAACCCGGTCATGCCGACAACCTGGAGCTCAACAGGTCCTGCAGTAACACGCCGTGGTCGGTCATCCCGCGATCGACGTGCCAGCCGGTGACGGCACCGACCCGCCCGCCCTCGACCGGGTGCAGCACGGCGATCTCACTGAGCCGTCGCCGGCCGGATCGGTCCCGCTCTACGTGCAACAGCACCCGGCCCAG
>NZ_JCALCF010000028.1:0-68130 GCF_059812185.1 Mycobacterium sp. NGS67 | reverse complement strand
CACTCAGGTGAACGGCGGCCGCCGGTCGATCAGCCGGGAAGACCGCCCGCCGCTGCGCCACAGCCGGGCGACCCAGTCGGTGTCTTCGTCGGTGACCAGGTTCGCCATCACCCGCACTGCGATGCGCATCAACGTCGTGGAGCGCATCGCGATCGGGCCCGTGGCCGGCAGGAACCGCTGAAACGTCAGTAGCAACGCCAGCCTGCGGGCCACCGAGAATCCGCGGGCGTAGTGGTCGGTCAGCAACGCCGGCCACAACCGCGAGAGATCGTCGGTGTCCAGCACCTCGGCGGCCAACCGCCCGGTCTCCAACCCGTAGTCGATGCCCTCGCCGTTGAGCGGATTGACGCACGCTGCCGAGTCGCCGATCAGCATCCAGTTCGGCCCGGCCACCCCCGACACCGCACCGCCCATCGGCAGCAGTGCCGAGGCCACCGCCCGCGGCGGACCCTCGAAGCCCCACTCGTCACGGCGCAGATCGGTGTAATAGGAGATCAGCGGCCGCAACGCCAGATCCGCGGGCCGCTTGGTCGTCGACAGCGCTCCCACGCCGATGTTCACCTCGCCGTTGCCCAACGGAAAAATCCAGCCGTAGCCGGGCAGCACCGCACCGTCGGGGGAGCGCAATTCCAGATGCGACGTCAGCCACGGATCGTCGGCGCGTTCGGTGGCGAGGTAACCGCGGGCGGCGACACCGTACACCGTTTCCTGGTGCCACCGCCGGCCCAGTTTGCGGCCCAGCGTGGATCGTGCCCCGTCGGCGACAATCAGTTGCCGGCAGGACACCTCGGTGTGGTCGGCCAAAGTCAGCGACGTCACCCGTCGAGACGAATCGTGATGCACCGCAACGGCTTTAGATCCCAGCAACATGCGCGCCCCGGACTCCTCGGCGACCTTGCGGATCCGGTCGTCCAGTTCCAGACGGGCCACCGCGCTGCTGTAGGACGGAAACGACGGCCCCGGCCACTCGATCTCCACCTCACCGCCGAACCCGCTCATCCGCAGACCGCGGTGCGCGATACGGCCGGCCAGCCACTCGCCCAGGCCCAGCCGTTGCATCTCCTCGACGGCACGCGGCGTCAGCCCGTCACCACAGGCTTTATCGCGCGGAAAGCTGGCCGAATCGATGACGAGCACGTCGCGGCCCGCTCGCGCGGCCCAGGCCGCCGCCGCCGATCCGGCCGGTCCGGCGCCCACCACCACGACGTCGGCCTGGGAGACTCTGGTGTTCACGTCCACCAGTATGTTGGTCGAATGAGAACTCCGGCGACCGTGGTGGCGGGCGTTGACCTAGGCGACGCCGAATTCGCCGCGACCGTGCGCGACGGTGTCGCCCGGGTCGAGGAGCTCATGGATGCCGAGTTGCGCGGTTCCGACGAGGTGCTCACCGAGTCGTTGTTGCACCTGTTCAAGGCCGGTGGCAAACGTTTCCGCCCGTTGTTCACGGTGTTGGCCGCGCACACCGGGCCGCGCCCGGCCAGTCCCGAGGTCACCTTGGCCGGTGCGATCGTCGAGCTCATTCATCTGGCGACGCTGTATCACGACGACGTCATGGACGAGGCCGAGGTACGCCGCGGGGCGCCGAGTGCCAATGCCCGGTGGGGCAACAACGTGGCGATCCTGGCCGGCGACTATCTGCTCGCGACGTCGTCGCGGTTGGTGTCGTGGCTGGGCCCGGAAGCGGTCCGCATCGTCGCCGAGACGTTCGCCGAGCTCGTCACCGGCCAGATGCGCGAGACCCGCGGCGCCCCCGAGGGCGCGGACCGCATCGAGCAGTACCTGAAAGTGGTCCACGAGAAGACCGGCAGCCTGATCGGTGCCGCGGGTCGGTTCGGCGGAATGTTCTCCGGCGCCGACGACGAGCAGGTGGAGCGGTTGAGCCGGCTCGGCGCGATCGTCGGCACGGCGTTTCAGATCGCCGACGACATCATCGACATCGACAGCGAATCCGACGAGTCGGGAAAGCTGCCGGGCACCGATCTGCGAGAAGGCGTGCGCACGCTGCCGATGCTGTACGCCTTGCAGGAGACCGATCCCGAAGGCGCACGACTGCGCGAGTTGCTGGCCGGTCCCATACACGACGACGCGGATGTATCCGAGGCGCTGACGCTGTTGCGGGCGTCCTCGGGCATGGCCAAGGCGAAGGAAACTCTCGCCCAGTACGCAGCTCAGGCGCATCACGAGCTGAGTCTGCTGCCCGAGGGGCCGGGTCGCGGGGCGCTGCAAGCCCTGGTGGACTACACCGTCAGTCGCCACGGCTAGCCGTTACGGCATTCAGCGTGAAGCCTGGGTTTTGAGCGTGAAGCCTGGGTTTTGAGCGTGAAGCCTGGGTGTTGAGCGTGAAGCCTGGGTGTTGAGCGTGAAGCCTGGGTGGGATCCCGTCGATTTTCCCGCCGTGGGTTCACCCCGAAAGCCGTCATTTCACAATCAACGCCAAGGATGCACACTCAACGCCGCAACTGAGTCTGCTGCCCGAGGGGCCGAGGCGCTGCAAGCCCTGGTGGACTACACCGTCAGTCGCCACGGCTAAATCCGATGAGCCGGAACCTTGACTGTCCCGTCGGGCGTTGATCGGCTGTAATCAGACAAAGCCGAAGTGTTCGTAGGAGGACACAGCAATGACTTGGCATCCGCATGCCAACAGGCTGAAGACGTTCCTGTTGTTGGTGGGCATGTCCGCGATCATCGTGTTCGTCGGGGCGCAGTTCGGCCGGACGGCGCTGATTCTGGCGACGCTGTTCGCCGTGGGCATCAACGTCTACACATACTTCAACAGCGACAAGCTGGCGTTGCGGGCTATGCATGCGCAGCAGGTCTCCGAATGGCAGGAACCCACGATGTACCGCATCGTGCGCGAGCTGGCCACCGCGGCTCGCCAGCCGATGCCGCGACTGTTCATCAGCGACACCAGCGCACCCAACGCGTTCGCCACCGGGCGCAACCCGCGCAACGCCGCGGTCTGCTGCACCACCGGCATCCTGCGCATCCTCAACGAGCGTGAACTGCGCGCCGTGCTGGGTCACGAGCTTTCGCACGTCTACAACCGCGACATCCTCATCTCCTGTGTGGCCGGCGCGCTGGCCTCGGTGATCACCGCCCTGGCCAACATGGCCATGTGGTTCGGTGCATTCGGCGGGAACCGGGAAGGCGGCACGAATCCCTTTGCATTGCTGCTGGTTTCGCTGCTGGGGCCGATCGCGGCGACGGTCGTGCGGCTGGCGGTATCGCGTTCGCGCGAGTACCAGGCCGACGAATCAGGTGCGGTGCTGACCGGTGACCCGCTGGCGCTGGCCTCGGCGTTGCGCAAGATCTCCGGTGGGGTGCAGATGGCGCCGTTGCCGCCGGAGCCGCAGCTGGCGAACCAGGCGCACCTGATGATCGCCAACCCGTTCCGCGCGGGTGAGCGCATCGGGTCGCTGTTTTCGACGCATCCGCCGATCGAGGACCGGATCCGTCGACTGGAGGCGATGGCGCGCGGCTGATCTCGCCAAGCGGGACCGTCGGCGCTCAGACGGCGACTTCGGGTACCTCGCCTCGCTGCCGGCCATCGACACCAGCCGGCCCCGGATCAAATGTCACCGAAGACGTAACATGTTGACGCACAAGCGAATCCGCCAGAGACCGAACGATGGTGTGCTGAGCTGAGCCGCCTGGCAACCAATTCCTGACGGTATTGCTGGACACCAAAGGCGGCAACCGGGCGCGCTATAGCGAACACAAACTTCATTTGCGACGCCCGGTTTGAGAACGCTAGAAGCCTGAGCCGTGGACCTCGTGTCCGGGCACCTCGGCGGCCAAACCCTTGTAGGCCTGTTCGACGGTGGAGCCGTGGTTGATGACGGCGTCGACCTCGCGGGCGATCGGCATGTTCAGCCCGAACTCGTTGGCGAATTCCATGATCACGCTGGCGGCTTTGACACCCTCGGCGACCTGGTTCATCGAGGCGATGATCTCGTCGATGGGTTTGCCCGCGCCCAGCTGTTCGCCGACGTGACGGTTGCGGCTGCGCTGGCTGGTACAGGTGACGATCAGGTCGCCGAGACCCGCCAGACCGGGGAAGGTCTCGGTGTTGCCGCCCATCGCCACGCCCAGCTTGGTCATCTCGCGCAACGAGCGTGCGATCACCAGAGCGCGGGTGTTCTCGCCGATGCCCAGCGAGTAACCCATGCCGACCGCGATCGCGAACACGTTCTTGAGCGCGCCGGCCATCTCGACGCCGATCACGTCGTCGGTGGTGTAGACGCGGAAGAGGCGGGTGCGGAACAGCCCGGACAGTCGCGTTGCCAGGTGCTGGTCGGGCATGGCCAGCACCGCGGCCGCGGCGTAGCCCTCGGCGACCTCGCGGGCGATGTTCGGCCCAGCCAGGATGCCCGCGGGGTGCCCGGGCAGGATGTCCTCGATGATCTGGGACATCCGCATGTTGGTGCCCTGCTCGAGACCTTTGACCAGGGACACCACCGGCACCCACGGCCGCAGCTCTTTACCCAGTTCGGTGAGCACGTCTCGGAACCCGTGCGAGGGAACGCCCATCACGATGACGTCGGCGCTGTGCGCGGCCTCGGCGAAATCGGTGGTGGCGCGCAGGTTTTCGCATAACTCGACCGCGTCCCCGAGATAGCGGGTGTTGCGGTGGTTGTCGTTGATGTCCTTGGCGGTGTCCTCGGAACGCACCCACTGCAGCGTCGGTCCGCGGCGCGCGCAGATGGATGCGACGGTGGTACCCCAGGAACCGCCACCGAGGACAACGACTTTGGGTTCGCGTTTCTGGGCTGCCATGGACTTCACCCTATTGCGGTCACCCGGCATTTGACAGCGGTTCACCGACCGCGCGTCGTTCTAACCGGCCAGGGCGGCCCGGTCGCCCGCGCGGCCGAAGGCCATCGCTTCCTCGATCCGGTCGAACCGGTAATCGATGGCGTCGGCGAAGTAGTTCTGCCGCACGTTCCACGGCCGCTTGGTGCCCGACTTGGGCAGCGCGTGCAGCGCCCGTCGTACATAGTTGGCCTGGATGTCCCAGGCCGGTTTCTCGGCCATCGGTTGGTCGCCCAGATGCGGGCTGGCGTGCGTGTAGCCGTGGGCGGACATGTACTCCAGCAGTTTCGCCGTCGCGCGCGAGGTCATGTCGGCGCGCAGGGTCCAGGATGCGTTCGTGTAGCCGACGCACCAGAACAGATTGGGCACGTCTTCGAGCATGTGCGCCTTGTAGACGAAACGGTCGGTGGGGTCGATCGGTACGCCGTCCATGCGCAGCGTGACGCCACCGAGTGCCTGCAACTGCAGGCCGGTGGCGGTGACGATGATGTCGGCGTCGAGGTGCTTGCCGGATCTCAGCGCGATGCCGGTGGCGTCGACATGGTCGATGATGTCGGTGACCACTTCGGCTCGGCCCTCGCTGATGGCGTTGAACAGATCGCCTTCCGGTATCAGGCACATCCGCTGATCCCACGGGTTGTAGCGGGGCTTGAAGTGGATGTCGACGTCGTAACCCTCGGGCAGGTTCTGAATGGCCTTGCGGCGCAGCGACCATTTGATGAATGCCGGTGTCTTGCGCGAAAGGAACCAGATCAGCCCTTCGGTGAGAGCGTTATAGAAGCGGACGACCATATGGGATGCCCTGCGCGGCATCACTTTACGGCTGACTCGCGCCAACCTGCTGTATCTGGATGCCGAGACGATGTAGGTCGGTGAGCGCTGCAGCATGGTTACCTTGGCGGCGCGTTCGGCCATCGACGGGATGAGGGTTACGGCGGTAGCTCCACTGCCGATCACCACCACCTGCTTACCGGCGTAGTCGAGGTCTTCCGGCCAGTGCTGGGGATGTACGACGGTGCCGGCGAAGTCTTCGATACCGGGAATGTCGGGTGTGTAGCCCCGGTCGTAGTCGTAGTAGCCGCTGCCGAAGAACAGGAACCGGCTTCGGCACTGCCTGGTGACTCCGTCCTGTTCGAAGGTGACGGTCCAGGTGTCGGTCCCCGAATCCCAGTCCGCACTGCGCATGTAGCTGTTGAACTGGATGTGGGAGTCGATGCCGTGCTTGCGGGCGGTGTCGACCAGGTACTGGCGGATATGGTCGCCGTCGGCGACACCTTCCTCGCGCGTCCACGGTTCGAACGGAAAGCTGAGCGTGAAAATGCTGCTGTCCGAACGGACTCCGGGATATCTGAACAAATCCCAGGTGCCGCCGATGCGTTCGCGCCGCTCCAGGATCGTGTAGGTCACTGCGGGGTTGCGCTGGGTGATCCGGTAGGCGGCTCCGATGCCGGAGATGCCGGCGCCGACGATCAGGACGTCGACTCGGGCCGTCTCGGCGGGGGCGTGGTCGGCTTCTTGAACGGTCACTTCACCAGAGTAGGCACCCACCGGTTGGTCGGGCCAGGGACCGTGGGTTCTACCGGTAGTTCACGAATTGCAGCGCGACGTCCAGGTCGGCCTGCTTGAGCATCGAGATGACGGCCTGCAGGTCGTCGCGTTTCTTGCTGGTGACGCGCACCTCGTCGCCCTGGATCTGGGTCTTGACCGTCTTGGGGCCCTCGTCGCGGATGAGCTTGGTGATCTTCTTGGCGTTCTCGCTGCTGATGCCCTGCTTGAGGGTGCCGTTGACCTTATACGTCTTGCCCGAAGCTTGCGGCTCGCCCGCTTCGAAGGCCTTCATCGAGATGTCGCGGCGGATCAGCTTCTCCTTGAACACGTCGACGGCCGCCTTGACCCGCTCCTCGGTCGACGAGGTCAGTTCGATGCCCTCTTCGCCTTTCCAGGCGATCTTGGTGTCGGTGCCGCGGAAATCGAAGCGCGTGGACAGTTCCTTGGCGGCCTGGTTGAGCGCGTTGTCGACCTCTTGTCGGTCGACCTTGCTGACGATGTCGAACGATGAGTCGGCCATTCGGTGGGTCCTCCTTCGGGGCTAGCCGTTTGTGAACTGTCTACCCGGTCGTTGTACCCTGCTAGGCGGCAGGTTGCCCGAGCGGCCAATGGGAGCGGACTGTAAATCCGTCGCGAAAGCTTCACAGGTTCGAATCCTGTACCTGCCACCACAGCGTCAGAGGTTGTTCTCTCCGATGCAATGGCCTTGAGGATGCTCATCGTCCGCAGCGCACTGAGCGGCCGCAACCCTGCTGGCCACGGGCCGTGGAAGACTCGCCAGATGCCCGAGCAACAAAGCCGGCTGTTTACCATTCTGGCCGAAATGGGCTTCCGTCCCGCGTCGAAGCCGTCAAATCTCCGGCTCGACACGCTGCCTCCAGCGGCCCGGGCGGCAATCGTGGAACTTTACCGCGAACTCGGAGGCGTCCATCCCGAACCGCGCCTGGCGCCGGGCCCGTGGGATTCCTGCTACGAATCTCACCTGATTGTCGAATTCGACGAGAGCCAGCACTTCAATCGCTACCGCGCGAAGACCCTTGGTCCCGACTGGGCAGCGGATTTGCCATGGCGACACGACTACCTCAGCTATTGCGATCAGTTCGAAGGGGACTGTCTGAAGTCGCGGGGATGGGGCGGCTATTGGAGCAACGACTCGACAGAGCGGATGTTCGGTACGGCCGGCTCTCCGCGCGAGCTCGCCGGCGCAGGCTCCCCTCGGTGGAAGCAGAGGGCGCTGTATGACGCGATGCGTGACATTGCTGCCGCCGAAGGAATCGTCCGTCTCGCGCGGCTTGCCGTCTACGACACAGTCGGAGGCACCGCACTCGGGCACATCCTCTCGCGCCCTTCGCCGGTGGACGGTGCCGCGCTCAGAGCGCTCTTGGAATTGCGAACCATATCCGGCTGATTTAAAAGCACGTGGAACGGCTGACGCTACTTTCTGTCGCCTATAGGTTGTAATTTTCACCTGTCTCTGCGGGGGAGTGAATCGACATATGGCCCAGACGAATGCCAACCTGATCTGGAAGATCGCCGACCTGTTACGTGGGCCGTATCAGCCCAATCAGTACGGCGACGTGATCTTGCCATTCACGATCCTGCGTCGCCTGGACTGCGTCTTGGAGCCGACCAAGGACGAGGTGCTCGCCGAGTACAAGAAGATCCGAGCGACCAAGGTCGATCCTGGGGTGTTCTTGAAGGCCAAGTTCAAGCTGCCGTTCTTCAACACCTCGAAGTGGAGTTTCGCCTCTTTGATCGGCGATCCGGAGGGTGTGGCGGACAACCTGATCGACTACATCGAGCACTTCTCCCCGAACGTGGGCGACGTGTTCGACGGGTACAAGATGCTCGACGAGATAGCCAACCTGGCCAAATCTGACCGGCTCTACCTGATTGTAAAGGCTTTTGCTGCAGTCGATCTGCATCCAAAGGTCGTCACCCAACACGATATGGGCTACATCTTCGAGGAACTGATCCGCAAGTTCGCCGAATCCAACTCCACCCAGGCTGGCGACCACTTCACACCCCGCGAAGTAATCGCTCTGATGGTCGACATCCTGTTCACCACCCACGACGATGTGCTCACCAAACCTGGTGTTGTTAGAACGATCTACGACCCTGCGGCAGGCACTGGCGGGATGCTCTCCACCGCCTTTGACCACCTTGTCGAGATGAATCCCAAAGCGCGTCCGGTGCTGTACGGGCAGGACATCAATCCCCGCTCCTACGCACTGTGCAAATCCGACATGATCATCAAGGGTCAGGATGTTGACAACATCTACCTCGGTGACACGCTCACCGACGACGGCTTTCGCACAGACCATTTCGACTTCCTGCTGTCCAACCCGCCGTTCGGGGTGGCTTGGAACACTCAACAGAAGAAAGTCACCGACGAACACGAACAACGTGGATTCGCAGGACGTTTCGGCCCCGGCCTGCCCCGCGTCTCCGACGGCTCCCTGTTGTTCCTGATGCACCTGATCTCTAAGATGCGGCCGGTCAAGAATGGCGTGGGTGGCAGCCGGCTCGCCATCGTCCTCAACGGATCACCGCTATTCACTGGCGGCGCCGGTTCCGGGGAGTCCAACATCCGACAGTGGATTATCGAGAACGATCTACTGGACGCAATCATCGCGTTGCCGACCGACATGTTCTACAACACCGGCATCGCCACCTACATCTGGATCTTGGACAACAACAAGATTGCAAAACGCAAAGGCAAAATCCAGCTTATCAATGCCGTCGACATGTACGGCAAGATGAAGAAGTCTCTTGGCTCCAAACGAAAAGAACTGCGGCAGAAGGACATCGAGCGGATATGCCGGCTGTATGAAAGCTTCCGCAACGAACACGGCTCCGACGAACACGAAGCCCACTCGAAAGTGTTCAAGGGTGAGGAGTTCGGCTACTCCACCATCACCGTCGAACGCCCCTTGCAACTGCGGTTCAACCCGACCGAGGACAAGATCGAAGCAGTCTTTGCGCAGAAGAGCATCGACAAGCTCAAGGACGGCGACAAAGCGGCATTGCGAAAAGCGCTCAGTTCGCTGACCAGGTGGGAATGGAAGGACCGCGACGAGTTCGTCGCCGAACTCAAAGATGCGCTGCGCAAGGCCGGACTGACGAAACCGCCTGCGCCGCTTGTCAAGGCAATCTGGACGACCCTCGGTGAGCACGACGACGACGCCATAATTGTCACCGACTCCAAGGGCAACCCTGAATGCGACCCTGCACTTCGCGACACCGAGAATGTTCCGCTGACCGAAGACATCGAGGCGTACTTTGCACGCGAAGTCATGCCCCACGTCCCGGACGCCTGGATCGACCACGACAAGACCAAAATCGGTTACGAAATTCCGTTCACGCGCCACTTTTACCGCTACATCCCGCCTCGCCCACTCGAAGAAATCCAAAAAGACCTCCGGGTCCTCGTTACCGAGATTCAGGCCATGCTCGCGGAGGTCGGAGCGTGACCTGGCCCTGCTACGCCCGCTACGAGAATTCGGGTGTGGACTGGCTGGGTGACATACCCTCTGGCTGGAAGGTAGCCCCTCTCAAGTTCGCGGCGACGGTGTTTCCGAGCAACGTAGACAAGCACACTCGTGACGGTGAGATACCAGTACGGTTATGCAACTACACCGACGTATACCGCAACGACAGCATCACCAAAGCGCTGGACTTCATGGAAGCCACTGCAACCAAAGAGGAGATTAACCGGTTTACCCTAAGACGCGGCGACACGATCATTACCAAAGACTCCGAGACTGCCGACGATATTGGATTGAGTGCTTATGTTGCAGAGTCTCTTCCGGGAGTCCTGTGTGGCTATCACCTTTCGGTCGTAAGGCCTTCCGCAGTGCTCAATGGGCGATTCGCAAAGCGTTTGTTCGATAGCTATTATTTGAAGGCGGCCATGGAAGTGAGAGCAAACGGTCTCACCCGCGTAGGATTGGGCCAGTACGCACTGGGCAATCTTGACGTACCGCTCCCACCGATCCAAGAGCAAGAACAAATCGTCGAATTCCTCGACTGCGAGACCGCAAAGATTGATGCTCTAATCGCAAAACAAGAGCAGCTCATCGCTGCCCTACAGGATCGCCGATCTGCGACGGTGGACCACGTACTCAATCACTACGGATTTGCAGCGCCGCGGTCGCTGGGCGATCTCGAATTAGCTATACCGCCAGCGGGATGGCACATCATTCGCCTAGGCACGATACTACGTCAACTTACTAACGGGTTCGTCGGACCAACACGCGACATTTTGGTGGACGACGGAGTGCCCTATATACAGAGCACACATATAAAGCGAGGCCGGATCGAATTTGACCGCCGTCCCTTCTACGTTCGCCGAGAATGGCACGACGAGCGCCCACGGATCCACCTTCGTGAAGGCGACGTGTTGATAGTTCAGACGGGCGACATCGGCAAAGTGGCAGTTGTACCGCCCGACTTCGGGGAAGCTAGTTGTCATGCGCTGCAAATAGCCAGGGTTAGACCTGAGTTATTAACTGGCAGTTATCTCGGCGCGTTCCTTAGCTCCTGGATTGGCTACAACTACCTGTGTTCGTTAGCGACAGGTGCACTACACCCTCATCTAGAGGCCGGAATCCGCGCCGTCCCTGTTGTCGTTCCCCCGCTTGATGTCCAAAACATGATCGTTCGCCAAGTGCGCGAGCAGACCGCGAAGATCGACATTCTGGTCGCGAAGTCGATCGAGGTGATTGAAACTCTACGGGAGTACCGGTCGGCATTGATCACGGACGCTGTGACAGGGAAGATCGACGTGCGAGGGGCAGCGTAGCGATGTCCCAGCAGCATCATGAGTCGTCATTCGAGACCGAGATCTGCGAATACCTCGCCGAACACGGCTGGCTGTACTCGCCAACCGATGCGGGTTACGACCGTGAGCTGGCGTTGTTTCCGGAAGACGTGTTCGGTTGGCTGGCAGACACCGAACCGGAACAGTTGGCCAAGCGGGTCAAGCCGGGACTATCCGGAGCAGCCTTGGACAAGGCGAGGGCCGGAGTGTTGGCGACTCTGGTGAAGCAGCTGGGCGCTGATCCAAAGGTGAACGGCGGGACATTGTCGGTGTTGCGGCGTGGGTTCAAGGACCTCAACGCACAGTTTGCGATGTGTCAGTTCCGGCCCAACACCACTCTGAATGAAACTACCGAGAAGCATTACGGCGCAGTCCGTTTGCGGGTCATGCGCCAAGTTCACTACTCGATGCAGCACGCCAACAGCATCGACCTGGTGTTCTTCGTCAACGGCATCCCAGTTGCCACCGCCGAACTGAAGACTGACCTCAGCGTCCAGAACGTCACTGACGCCGTGCTGCAATACAAGCATCACCGGCTACCCAAGGGGGAACCGTTGTTGCAGTTTGGTTCTCGCGCATTGGTGCACTTCGCGGTCTCGAACTCCGAAGTGCAGATGACCACCAAGCTCGCCGGCAAGGACACCGTCTTTCTACCGTTCAACCGAGGCGATCACGGTCGTGCCGGAAACCCGGCCAACCCGCACGGCTCGTCAACGGCCTATCTGTGGCAGCAGATCCTGGACCGTAACACCTGGCTCGACATCCTCGGACGGTTCCTGCACCTGCAGATCGACGAGAAAATCGACCCGATCACCAACAAGAAGGTCCGCTCTCAAAAGATGCTGTTCCCCCGCTACCACCAGTGGGACGTCGTTACCCGACTGGTCACCGATGCGCGCGTTAAGGGGCCGGGGCAGCGCTACCTGATACAGCACTCCGCCGGCTCGGGAAAGACCAACTCTATTTCGTGGCTGGCGCATCGACTTTCGGTGCTGCACGACGACACCAACAAACCGGTATTCAACTCCGTCATCGTGATTACCGACCGAAACGTCCTCGACTCCCAGCTGCAGGAAGCGATCCGTCAGATCGACCGCACCCCAGGCGTAGTCGCCCATATCGCCGGGTTGGGCGGGCCGAAATCTCAGGAGCTGGCTGAGGCGCTGACCGGCGGGACGAAGATCATCATCGTCACCATCCAGACCTTCCCCTACGCCCTGCAACTGATTCAGGAGCAAGCCGACCTCAAAGACAAGAGCTTCGCGATCATTGCCGACGAAGCCCACTCCTCCCAGGCGGGCGACGCCTCTAAACGGCTCAAGGCTGCGCTCTCGGCAAGCGAACTCGAAGACCTGGAAGACGGTGGAACCGTCGACGCTGAAGATGTGCTGGCCGATGAGATGGCCGCCCGCGCCGAATCAAAGAACCTGTCGTTCTTCGCCTTTACTGCCACCCCCAAGGCCAAAACCTTGGAGTTGTTCGGCCACAAATCGAGCATCAACAGCAAACCGCACCCCTTTCACCTGTACTCAATGCAGCAGGCCATCGACGAGGGCTTCATCCTCGACGTACTGCGCAACTACACGCCCTACAAGACGGCATTTCGGCTCACCCACCACGGGCAGACTTTCGAGACTGAAGACACCGCCGCATCAGGCACCCTTCAGGTCTCGGGTGAATCCACCGGCGAATTGGTGGACAAGAGTGCGGCGATCAAGTCGGTGATGAACTGGGTCAAGCTGCACCCAACCAACATCAGTCAGAAGGTCGCGATCATCGTCGAGCACTTCCGCGACAACGTAGCGTGGCGGCTCGACGGGAAGGCCAAGGCCATGGTGGTCACCTCCTCGCGCAAGGCGGCAGTGCGCTACAAGCTGGCCTTCGACAAATACATTGCCGAGCGCAACTACACCAATATTGCGGCGTTGGTGGCCTTCTCCGGGGAGGTCACTGATCTCGATTCGGGGCTGGAGAAGGTCACCGAGACCAGCATGAATCCGGGACTCAAGGGTCGCGATCTGCGCGATGCGTTCGCCACCGACGAGTACCAGGTGATGTTGGTGGCCAACAAGTTTCAGACCGGCTTCGATCAACCGCTGCTGGTCGCGATGTACGTCGACAAACGCTTAGCAGGGGTGGCGGCGGTCCAGACCTTGTCGAGATTGAACCGGACTGCACCGGGGAAGGATCAGACCTTCGTCCTGGACTTCGCGAACACCGCCGAGGATATTGTGGAGGCATTCGAGCCCTACTACGCCGCTACCACCCTGGCCGATGTTACCGACCCCAATATCGTGCACCAGACGGTAAACAAGCTTGATGCTGCAGGGATTTACAAAGAGTCGGAGGTCAACGGTCTGGTCGCAGATTACCTCAAGTACGCCCAGCAGCCCGGTAAAGGCCATGAGGCACTGAACAAGTGGGTCCAGCCGGCGCGAGACGTGTTCCGGGACCGGGAACGCCGAGCTCGCGATGACGGTGACAGCCTGGCTTTGGAAAAGTTGGACATCTTTCGCAAGGACATCGGTACGTTCCTGCGCCAGTACGACTTCCTCTCTCAGATCGTCAACTACGAAGACCCCTCGATCGAGAAGCTCTCGATCTACCTACGGCACCTCGCGCCCGTGATCGCCAGCGAGCAGCTTCATCACGAGATCGACCTGTCCGGCGTCGACTTCGATTACCTAGCCCAGCACCCCGGGGGTTCCACCGACGGAAAGCTTTCCGGTGGTGTGACGCTCGAACCGGCGAAAGCCGGGGGGACCGGGATGGCCCACGATCCCGAACTAGTCGCTCTGGAGCAGGTCATCGCCCAGATCAATGACCTGTTCTCCGGAGACCACCCCGACTCCAGCGTCCGCAACGTCGTTACTCACATCAAGGACCGGCTCGAAGAAAGCGAAATCCTGCAACAGCAGGCCCAGAACAACACGCTGGCCCAGTTTTCGGTCAGCCCGGACCTGAAGAACGAGTTCGTCAGCGCCGTGATAGGCGCGATGGCCTCCTCCGAGGACTTGTCCACGCAGATCCTGGGCAATCCCGAGCTGTCGTCGAAGCTGCTCGGCGAACTTGTGCCCATCATCTATCAGGGGTTGAAGCCGACGGCATGACAGACTCCTCACCCGCAGCCTTGTTGCTGCGCAGTAGTTCTCAGTGGAGTGTGGCGATCCAGAATTTGAGCGACCTCAACCGTGCTCATGGTGCGGAAGCCCAAACAAAGGTGCTTGACTTCGTCACGAAGTATGAGAACGCGCGAGGCGCAATGATTGTCGACGTCGTTGCGTCGAGGCAACGTCGGTATACGACGCGGGTACACGACATCGTGGCAGACTGGAAAGCGCATAACGCCGAGCACACCATCGCGTGGCTAGCCGCCCACCCTCTGCAACGAGACAAGTACGGTCTTTCCGAGGACGAAGTTACGACGATTCACGAAGTGGCAAACAGGCTGTGCGCCTTTGCCTCCCAGGAGGGGCTGACTACCGCAGACCAAGAAGGCCAACTATGTCGGGTTTGGGCTGAGCGTTACGGAGCATTCGAGCATGCGCCCAAGCTCGACCCCGTAGTCGGTTCGGTCAAGGGTATCGGCGTCGCGCTCTTCGCCTATGCCCGGATGCGTTCAGGTGCCGATGCCATCAAGCCCGACACGCGCGTCGTGAAAGCACTGCGCTCACTTGGATTCTCGGTACCCGAAGATCCGCACGCGGTGCTCCTGGTGGCCCGAGCTGCTGCCGACGACATAGATGTATCACGACTTGTTCTCGACCAACTGTTGTGGTGGCAAGACAACGAGGACGTCCCAGTCTTTTCCCGACAAACCGTCACGGAAGGTCATAAATGATGGCTGCGATCCCGCTGAGGAGCTTGATCGGCGACCTTGAACCAACCGAGTGCAAATTGCACTGCGCGGTGTGGAACGGTGAAGACCACCCCATTGACGTGTTGACCCGCTCATGGGACGAGTGGGTCAATTGGAGCCAATGGCGGCCAGCTCGCGACGAGTTCAACCGGCGATACATCTTCGCGATGGCCCGAAGCCGAAATGACCCATCGCACTGGCTTTTTGGCGGTGTCTTCGAGGTACTGAACCGTCGCAACACTCCAAATGCCTATTCGTACGAGATCGCTCTTCGCGAGGATCTATTGAGTCCATTCATCAAGCGTCTATGGGTGCAGTTCCGCCCACCAGGGCGTGCCATCCGACTGAACCTGGAGACTCACCTGGACAACATCGAAGTAGTATCCATTCTCCGCCTTCCATACGCAGGGGAGCCATTTCCAGGCCATGACAGGATCAACCATTCGCTCGGAATATTGGAAACCGCAGTCACCCAAGATTGGAATGACTGGCGCGGTGCGCTTCAGTACATGAAGGGCGTGTACGTCATCCATGACCAGGAGACCGGCCAGGCTTACGTCGGCTCTGCCTGCGCCGACACCGGGATTTGGTCGCGGCTGCGTCAGTATGTCGATAGCCTGCACGGCAACAATGCCGCGCTTCGCGAGTTGGTCGGTCAGAAAGGGCCCGACTATGCGCGCAAGAATCTTCACTTCGCTCTTCTCGAGTTTTGGTCGATGCGAACCGACGACAATGAGGTGCTGGCCCGGGAGAGATATTGGAAAGACGTCCTGCTGTCGCGCAAGTTCGGCTTCAATAGGAACTAACGTCGTGCTGCAATGCCAGGTGTCCGATATTGGTGGTGTTTCTCGCGCGCTGATTAAGAACGAGGAAGGACTGAGTGCCGTGGCAGGCAAGCCAATCTCACATGGGCTGGGGTTCGGGAACGGAGGCTTGATTGAGCACCCTGACGGGACGGTCGAGTATCGGCAGACGGGGAAGCTGTTGCCTGCCTTCAGAGTGCGGGTGCGTGATGTGGCGGGATTCTCGGTTCGAAGGGTGACTCGGGACGATAAGAAGCGCCTGAAAGCGTCGAGTTTGCAGGAGGTGCTGACCGTGCAGGGATCTGGAACCACCCTCGCGGAGGTCGCGATCAACTATGGAACGGCTCAGAAAATCGAGGACTGGTTCCGTGCCCACCCAGATTTCGGACCCGCTCTGCAACCGCACGAGTCACGGCTTCCACCGCAGCAGGCGCCAACATCCGTCGCTGACGAGCTGATGAAACTTGTTCAGCTCAAGGATGCTGGCGTGCTCACACTGCAGGAATTTGAAGCGCAGAAAGCAAAGCTTCTTGGTTGAACGGGATGATCACGGAAACCGTTCGGATACAGTCTGTTCCGGTCCCGGACAAGGATCGTGGCGACTCGGAACAGATTTTGGACAGGTGGCACCGTGGCTGAGAACGAGGACCGCCTCGCAGCGCTTCGGATGCTGCCGATGTTGGCCAAGTCGCAGCGCTTCGCATCGGAGCGTGCGCAGACGCAGGATCGGGCCGAGTTCGCTGTGGTTTGCCTTCCCACCGACCGGTACTGGGACGTTGTCGAGAAGACCCGCCGCTACCCCGGCTGGGTGATCGTTTTTGTGGTGACGCTGCCTCCGGGCGGCAGTGGCGAGGCGAACGTCGATATTCGTGAGTTCTTCCCGAGGCAGTCGCAGCCGGGTGATATCGCCGCTGCAATGGATCTGACTATTGGGCAAGCGATGGCGATGTTTGCGCAGGCAGAGGCGGCGGGGATCGACCTACTCGAGCGGGACAGCCCGGTTGCCGGCTCATTCGCGCGGCAGCGTCCCGCGGCGCGTGTGTAGACGACTATTTGGCGCCTCTGGATAGTCGCGTTTACCACTTCAGACGTATTCGCATCTCAAGCACTGTTCGGCAATTCCGTCGCGAAGTTCGAACCTGTACCTGCCACCACGGCACCGTCCGCGCGTGACGCCACCGAACACCCCTACGCTGGTGTCGTGTTGCTCTTCTTCGGCTACGGCATCAAGCAGAAGTACGTTGGCGCTGGCCAAGTCCGGGACTGCCCGCGCTGCCACAACACCACGCAGTGGTCGCGGATACGGGAGTACAAGCAGATCAGTCTGTTCTTCATACCGGTCGCGCGCTGGAACCGTCAGGAGTTCGAGCTCTGCGGCATCTGCGGTGCCGCGGTCGCCGGCTGAGCGAAAAGTCACACCCGTGACGTGAGGACCCCCGCCCGCCGGGTCAGATAGTCGATCTGCCGATGGATTGAGTACAGCACCAGCGGGGGCAGCACGATGAACGGAATGTTCTCGGCGATGAACTTGAACCCCAGGCCCCACGCGCCCTGGCCGATGTGGCTGAAACCGGCGCCGACTTCGGCCAGGAAGTAGACGGCGGTGCTGCTCATCAGCACCGCGCACCCGGCGAAGGCGACCCACAGGCAGCGGATCCGCGACTCGTCCGGCAGGTTGGATCGGATCAGGCGGGTCCACATGACGAACACGGTGGTCCCGGTGATGACCCCGACCACCTCCAGGGCGAAGATCCACGGATTCCCGCTGACATAGCGGGTGTCGGCCAGCCCGTACTGCCACCACAACCACTTCCAGCCGGGATCGGTAGTGGGTGCCCAGAGTCCGAACGGATGCCCGAGCAGGAACACCAGTTCGTAGCCGATCTGGCTGCCCGCGGTGTAGGGCAGATAGAACAGGGTCAGCTCGGTCGCCTTGCCCAGCCCGGACCGATTCTCTCCCGGCGCGGTCCACAACAACACCAGCGGCAGTAGCAGCACCGGCACGCCGAAGATCAAGTTCACGACGACATCCACGGTGAAGCTGGGCGGGATGACTCCGGTGCCGACACCAACGGTCACCAACAGGAACACGGCGAAGGTGAAAAAGGCTGTGGCTTTGTAGATTCGGAGTCGATGAGGAGCCCACGGCTGGGCGAAGTCGGGTTCGCGTTGGTCGACCGTCGTCACGTCACTGTGCACGCTGCGTCCTCCGTCGCCGGTAAGTATCAACTACTTGTGATAGCGCGGAGCATACCCGTGGCGCGGTTGAGTTCGGAAGATGCGCGCTCAGTTATCGAAGGTCTCGATCCGCACGCAACTGCGAACGGACGGCCTTGACAGTGAGCACTATCCCGACCAGTGCAATCGCGGCGAACAGGAAACAGAGCGCCATGTTCGTCGCTTCTCCTTGCAGGCACGTGCCTCCGCGACTGCCGCTGCCGCAGGCGTAGGCGCGGTTGGCCTCGTCGTGCGCCAGCCACTTGTAGCCGAAGAAGGCGGCCATCGCGACGAATGCGGCGATCCCCAACGTGGCAAGCACCGCGTTCAGCCACAGTCCGGCTCTGGTCATGGCTCACGCTAACCCGTCAGCGGCGAAACCGTTTGCCGACCAGCTTGGCGAACTCCACCGCCGAACGGCGAACCGACGCGAATTCCAGCGACACTAACAACGTGTCCACCATCGCGAACGGCAACGTCGTGACGACGGCTCCTCGGCCGTATTCGATGTGCCACGAGCCGGGGTGGATCGTGAGGCCCCGGGCATGGCCTTTTTCCAGGCAGGTGTGCTCGCCCGGAAGCAACGTCATAGCAGCCGTGTCGTCGGACTCCACGTCGTAGGAGTCGATCCGGCCGGCGATCAGGAACTTGTGGACCTGCACTCGCTTGTAGCGACCCGAAAAGCCTTGCGTACCAGTGGGACTGCCGAAGATGACAATGTACTCGCGGGGACTGAAGTACAGGAATCGGACCTTGCCCAGGATGCCGCCCGCCTTGCTGGCCACCCACCGCCCGGGGGCGGGGTCGACGAGGTCGGGGTATTCGTCGGCCAATAGCCGGATCGCCTGGGCGATCAGTTCGTCGCCCTCCAATCGCAGGCCGACGACCTGCTTGGCGACCTTGCCCAACACGTCCGGATCGATCCGGTAGGAGGTCATCAGCGAACTCTAGCCGCCACTTCTCACGGCACCTGGTTCGGCTTGTGGGTGAGGTCGTCGAACTTGACGCTGACGCGCTGAAAGCCTTTGACGCGTTCGGCTTTCGCCTTCCTGGTGTAGGTCTTGCGGTCGGCTGTCGTCAGCTCGGCGTCGTCGGTGAACGGGGTGAGCAAGGCACGTGGATGCAGTTTCTCGACCAATACGACGTTGAGCTCGGCGCACAACACCAACGTCGAGGACACCAGAAACAGGAAGGCCAACATCCCGAGGACCAGCGCGAAGACGCTGTTGGTCGCACTCGATGTCTTGACGACATGCCCGATGTATCCCGCGCCGAACCATTGCAGGATCTGCCAAATGAACGCCGCCGCAACAGCTCCCGGCCACACCTGCCGGTAGGTGAGTTCTCGCGCGGTGGTCAGCCGGAACGCCACCAGGCAGATCCCCGCGTTGACGGCCACCGCGGCGACGACCACCCCGAACTTCCCCACGACCCCCAACGAGTCGGTCAAGTGGCCGATCCCGGAGAGGACGGTGGTGGCAATCACCGCCGAACCCAGCACCAACAACAGCATCAGGCTGTGACTGCGGGAGCGGAACGCGTCGCGGCGCTGGTGCCGGGGTACCGCCCACACCGAGTCCATCGCGTTCTGCACGGCCTGGCCTACGCCCAGACCGCCGTACAGTGCGCCCACGACGCCGATGATCACCGCGGCCGGTCCGCCGCTGAGTCCTTCAGGTTGCTGCAGCTGACTGCCGATGACCGGGAACTGGCTCAGGGTGCTCTGCAGGACGTGAGCCTGTAGGTCAGGTCTGCCCCGGAGCAGCACACCGAGTCCGGTGGTCAACAGCAGCAGCATCGGGAACAGCGATACGAACGCGTAATAGGTGATCAGCGCGGCCAGGTAGCTGCCCTGATCGTCGACATACTTGTAGACGACGGCGACGGCCAAACCCACGCCGCGGTTACGTCGCTGCAGCCTGTCCAGCCAGCCGACCATCGCCGCTCACTTCTGTCCCCGTCGTCGTCCCCATCCCAGGGCTGCCCGGGTAAATACCCCGAATAGGCGGTCGCCAACCGAGCCGGACTCGCTAGGGACTCCGCCAGACGAAGGCGTCGACGGGATGCTCGCGGCCCCGGGTTTCCGATCGCGGCAGCGGTTTCACCCGAGATAGCAACCACGCCGACGATCACGCGCGGCCGGCGGACGGCACATGAGGCGATTGCCTCAAGAAAGGCAACGGTTTTCGTAGATCCGTCAGTGGATGCGGGCGCTGCCGCCCAGGCCGACCTCCAGCACGCTGCCCGTCACGACGCCGCGGTCGGTGACCAGATAGAGCACCCCGTGGCTGACATCCTCGGCTTCGATCCAGGGCTGCGGTATCGGGTTGGCCTTCATCATGCGGCGCACCAATTCGTCGGGAACGCTTTCATCGCCTTCGGGCTGCACCATCGGCGTCCGGGTCGTGGTCGGACAGATGACGTTGACCGTGATGCCGTCCTTGGCCACCTCGAGCGCCACCGATTTGGCGAGCCCGATGATGCCCCACTTGGTGGCGTTGTAGGCCGCCAGTTCGGGGATGCCCATTCGGCCGCCCATCGACGAGGTCACCACGATCCTGCCGAATTGCTGGCGGCGCATCACTGGGATCGCCGCCCGCAGCGTGTGGAAGACGCCGGTCAGGTTGGTGTCGACCAGCTGCTGCCAGATGAGATCGCTGACCTGGTCCAACGGCCCGGTGCTGACCACCCCGGCGTTGGCCACCACGATGTCCAGGCTGCCCAGGTCGGTGACGGTCTGCGCGATGGCCGCGTCGACTTGCGCCGGGTCACGCACGTCGACGGTCAACGGCAGACAGCGCCCGCCCAGCTCCTCGACCAGCTTGGCCGTCACCCGCAGGTCGTCCTCGGTCCCGAGCGGGTAGGTCAGGTCCTGCATCGGCGCGGGCGCGTCGGCCGCGACGATGTCGGCGCCTTCGGCGGCCAGTGCCAGCGCGTGTGCGCGCCCCTGACCGCGAGCTCCTCCGGTGATCAGCGCGACGCGTCCGTCCAAGGCACCCATGGACGACGACGTTAACCGTTGCCCTCGAACCGGTTGCGGCGGGGCGTAGTTCAGCGTGGGGGCTTGGCCTTGGGCGGATTGGGCTTGGGGATGCACACGCCTCGGACGCACCCCAGGACACCGCGGGGGCGTTGCGGTGCTGCCGCCGGTGGCTGCGGGGCGCATCCTTGGTCACCGCAAGGCAATTCGTCGGGATCGTTGCCCACAAAGTGCATCTGGCTCGGGGCCGACGGCCCGGCTTGGACCGTCGGGACGTCCGCCAGCGTCACCGCACCCGCCAACAGCACGCCTGCCGTCAGCATCTTCAGAGCGGTCATCTTCATCGGTCCCCGACCCGTGTTACGTCCGGGTTACGACGCTACTCCGCGGCGCCCGCTTCGGGAACGTTCGGATCCGGCGCGAATTTAAGTCGCCGAGGTCCGGGCTTAGGCTGAAGGGATGGGTTCCGGGGAGCAGCGCGCCGGAGTCGATCTGAGCAATCTGGACCAGCCGCTGAGTCCCGACGCCGGAGCCAGCAAGCGCGACCTGGTGGACTATCTGGACGCCGTAGCCGATCGGATGTTGCCCGGTCTCGTCGACCGCCCGCTCACCGTGCTGAGGGTGCTGCGCGGGCGGGCGCCGTTCATGCAGAAGAACGCCCCCAAGTACACCCCGGACTGGGTGCGGACGGTCGGCATCTGGGCGGAGGCTTCGCACCGCGAGGTGCGCTATCCGGTTTGCGACGACCGGCGCACCCTGCTGTGGCTGGCCAATCAGCGCGCCGTCGAGTATCACCCGGCCCTGGGGTTGGCCGACGACATCTACCGGCCCACCCACCTGGTGCTCGATCTCGACCCGCCCGAATCGGGAGGCTTCGCCGCCGTGGTTCAGGTCGCCCACCTGGTGCGGCGGGCCCTCGCCGACTGCGGCCTGGCCGGGTCGGTCAAGACCAGTGGCGCCAAGGGCTTACACGTCTTCGTACCCATCGACGACCACGCACCCGTCGACGACGTCGCGGCGGCGACCCGCGCGCTCGCCGCTCGTGCGGAGGCGCTCGATCCCGACACGGCGACAACGGCTTTCATCGTGGAGGACCGTGCCGGCAAGGTGTTCGTCGACGCGACCCGCGCCGGCGGAGCCACCGTCGCGGCCGCCTACAGCCCACGGCTGCGACCCGGTACGCCGGTGTCGTTTCCGTTGGACTGGTCGGAACTGGATCGGGTGAGCCCCGCCGACTTCACCGTGCACACAGCTGTCGATGCCCTGTCCGGGCGCGCCTCGTGGGCCGAGTCGATGCCCGCGCCGCAGCGCCTGCCCAGTGATTTGATCGAGCAGGGCCGCGCAATTCCAGTGGCACGCGTGGCCGCCATGCATGAAGGAAAGCGACGCGCCCGGGCACGACGAGCCCACGAGAACTGAGGAGCAGCGCGAGTTGTCTACGTTCAAGCGGTACCTGGTGATTCAGGGAATGATGTTCGTCTTCGGCATCGTCGGACCGATCTTTCTGCTCATGTTCTTCGCTTCGCCACCGGATCCGGCGCTGCGGTGGGCGTTCTGGTTCGGGCTGGTCATCACCTACGCCGACATCATCATCGCGCTGGCGCTGACCAAGGGAACCGTCGCCGGTGACAAGATGCTCAAGCGCGTTCAGAGCAAGCGCGGTCAGGGCATCAGCCTCGACAAGTCCGCGTCGTCTGACTGACCGTCGTCAGAACCAGGGCCCCGGATAGCGGCCGTCGGCGTCGCGCACCAGCAGAATCTCGCGGCACTCACCGCTGGGCGGCGCGACAGTCTCGCCCTGGCACACCAGCGTCCAGCCGACTATGCGGCCGAACGGCCGGCCCGACCACGTGGACGCCACCGGATCGGTACCGGGCAACGCGAACACCGCGTAGGTGTTTCCGGCGTTGGTCACGTACAGGTGGTCGCCGAAGAAAGCCAGTTTGGAAATCGGCGGCGTCCTGGCTTCGTCCCGGCTCTTCAGCCAATCCCAATGCTGGGTACGCAGATTCCACACGCCGTACCCGAATGACGAAGTGTCCGAACCTCGGCCGTCGACGAACAGTTTGCCGTCGGACAGCGTCGCGGTCAGTCCGGCACCGGGCAGGCGGTCGGTGTCGCCGATTTTGATGGGCGACCTGGAAGTGAGGTCGAAGAACATGGTCGACTGGACCGGCGGATTGTGCGAATCCCAACGGGTGAGCTGTACGAGTTTGTCTGTGCCGTCGGACAATTCGCTGTCGACGCTGGCGATGTCGTTGTCCTGGAAGATGGGTTCCCCGGTGGGCAACCGCAATTCGAAGCCCGTCGTGCTGCCGGGCACAGTGCTGCGCGGGAAGGCCAGGACGTCCTGCCAGACACGACCGGGCTGCGGGTCGTCCCACAACGTCGACAGATCGGTATTCGACAGGATCACGGTTCTCGGTGGTGACGCAGCACCGCGCGCGTCGGCGAAAGCGTTGACCCACGCCACACCCGGAGTGGTTGGCGCCAAACGCCATTCCTTGGCCGACGCCAGTTTGAGCGCCGGGTTCGGCGGTTGCAGTTCCTTGGTCGCCAACGGCTGGCTCGACTTCAGGTCGAACACATAGCCGGTGGTCTTGGCGACTTCGGGTTGGGTGCCGTTGGCGGGTTTGACGGTCGCGACGACGTAGACGACTTTCATGTCGCTCTCGATGTTCGACAGCGCGCACATTGCGCCGGTGACGGTTTCGCCCGCGGCGACGGTCGGCACTGCCGGCATTATCAATTCGGCGGTCTTGGTATCGAGGACTTTCGGCCGGATGTCCTCGAGAGCGGATTTGCTGAGCGTGAATTCGGTGGGGCAACCGAAATAAACCGTGCCGCCATAGGTCTTCCAGTCCTTGGCGAGCGGACTGATATGCGGCGGGGGCGGCGCGACGGTGTTCGCGGCCGGCTTCGAGGTCGGTGCGGTGGTGGTCGCGGACTGGGCCGCCGGTGGTGACACGGTCGCTGAAGTGGAGCAAGATGCGGTGGCCAGGCAGGCAATGGCCGCGACCAACGCACGTATGCGCTCGGACGCGAACAACCTGTTCGGCACCTTCATCAGCGTTCCCCCCGTTGAGTGCTGGTTTCTCTGAGCCTAGGGCCGTCGGCGGTGCGGGGCGAATCGGACCATTTGCGGTGCACGGCTCGCGGTCTTACGAGTTTGCACGGATGTTTTGCTGTGATAGCGCACGCCTGATGCAAGGGCGGACCTGGTAGACCAACAGTCATGACTGGTCTTGCCGAACAGACGCGCTGGATGGACGCCACGGACCAGGCGGCGCTGGTCGCCGCCGGCGAGGTGACGCCGCACGAGCTGCTGGATGCGGCGATCGAACGGATCGAGCTGTCCAACCCTGCGCTGAACGCGGTGGTCATCGAATGGTTCGAGCATGCCCGGTCGGTGGCGGCCGACCCGTCGCTGCCCGACGGTCCGTTTCGCGGGGTGCCGTTTCTGCTCAAAGACCTCTACACGAGCTTTGCGGGTCAGACGTTGTCCAACGGCAATGTGGCGCTGAAAGAGGCGGGCAAGCGCGACACCGCCGACACCACATTGGTCTCCCGGTTCAAGGCGGCCGGACTGGTGATCGCCGGGCGGACGAACAGTCCCGAGATGGGCAGTTTGCCGACGACGCAGCCGTTGGCATGGGGCCCGACCCGCAATCCGTGGGCGCTGGACCGCACCCCGGGTGGGTCCAGTGGCGGTGCCGCGGCGGCGGTGGCGGCGGGGATGGTCCCGTTCGCCAACGCATCCGACGGCGGCGGCAGCATCCGCATTCCGGCGTCATGCTGCGGACTGGTGGGGCTCAAGCCGAGTCAGGGGCGGATCACGGTCGGCCCGCGGCGGGCCGAGGTGGGCCTGGGGGTGGAGCTGGGTGTCAGCCGTACGGTGCGTGACACGGCGGGCTTGCTCGATGCGGTGTGCGGTCCCGGAGTCGGTGACAGCGTGATCGCACCCGCACCGCAGCGGCCCTACGTCGAGGAGCTGGGCGCCGACCCGGGCAGCTTGCGGATCGGGTTGCTCGACGTCCATCCGCGCGGCGGGTTCCTGCACCCGGATTGTGTTGCGGCGGTGCGCACTTCGGCGTCGATGCTGGAGGGGCTGGGGCACATTGTCGAGCCGGCGTGGCCGTCGTGTCTTGCCGACAGCACGTTGCAACAGAAGTTCATGGCACTCTGGGCGACGCAGATGGCAATGGCGGCACGCGGATTCGCCGCGACGCTGGGCCGGGAGGTGACCGCTGCGGATATCGAGCCGGTGAACTGGGTCCTGATCGAACGGGCGCAGCAAGTGAACGCCGTCGACTACGCAGTCGCGCAGGATGCGGTGTACGCGTTTCGGCGCGCGTTGCAGCAGTGGTGGGCCGACGGCTGGGATCTGTTGCTCACTCCTACGGTGGCCGAGCCGCCCCCGGCGCTGCCAGAGTTCGACAACGACCCGGCCCACCCGACGGCTCCGATGCGCCGCGGGGGTGAATTCGCCGCATTCACCCCGCCGTTCAACATGAGCGGGCAGCCGGCGATCAGCCTCCCGCTGTACCGCAACGCCGACGGGCTGCCGATCGGTGTCCAACTTGCCGCGGCCTACGGGCGGGAGGATGTGCTGATTCGCGTTGCCGCGCAACTGGAGTCGGCTCATCCCTGGTCCTCGCACCGGCCCGCCGTGCCGTGACGCAAAGGACGCGCGCCCAGGGCCGGTGACTACCGGTTTTCGAACGAGATCGGAAGACTGACGGGCCCGCTCAGGCTCACCATCGGCTTCCACGGTGCGGGTCCGGTGATGCGCGGATTCTTGATGCGACGAGTGAGCACGGTGAGCGCTTCGGCGAGTTCGCGCCGGGCCAGGTTCGCGCCCAAGCAGTAGTGGATGCCGCCACCGAAGGTCAGGATGGCCGGAGCTCCGTCCCGGGTGATGTCGACGTGCTCCGGAGTTTCATAGACCGCCGGGTCGCGGTTGGCCGCAGCGGTATTCACCAGGATCATGGTGCCGGCGGGGAACCGGTAGCCGTCGACCTCGGCATCCTGGTTCACGAGGCGAAGGGTTCCGCAGGCGATCGGCGAGTGACGCATTGTCTCCTCGACGGCATGCATGGCCAGTTCGGGACGTTCGGTCAACAAGTCCCACTGTTCCGGATGCGCACAGAGCACCTGGACGCAGGCCGCCAGTTGATTGCGGGTGGTGTCGGTACCGGCCAGCAACAGACCCCCGGCCAGCATGCGCAACTCGGCGGGCGCGAGGCGGTCCCCGTCGTCCTCGGCGCGGATCAGGTCGGAAAGCAGGTCGTCGGTCAGGCTGTGTCGGCGGCGCGCCACCATCTCGTCGACGTACCGGTCGAGTTCGGCCCATGCGCGCATCACGGCCGGTTCGATTTCGCGGACACCCGCTATGAAGCTGAATGCCTTGAAGATCTCATCGGCCCAGAACGAAAATTGTTGCCAGTCTTCGCGGGGCGCGCCCAGCAGAGCGCAGATGATCGGCACGGGATACGGCCGCGCGAGGTCGGTGACCACGTCACAGCTGCCTCGCTGCACCACCCGATCGACCAGGCTGTCCATCGTCGACACCATCGTGTCGTGCAGGCGCGAAGTCGCTCTCGGCGTGAACGCCTTCGACGTCAGGCTGCGCAGCCGATGGTGTGCAGCGCCATCCAGGCACAACAAGCTGTTGGTCACCTTGTCCCACAGCGACCCCGAAGTGATGCCCTGCACAACGAGATTCAGGCCGGGTGGGATCTGAAAGCGCGGATCGCGCAGCACCGAGCGGACCAGGTGATAGGAGAGCACCTCGGGACCGAAAGGGCCCAGCGCAATCGGCGCCTGGCGCTGCGCGGTCCGGATGCGCGGGTAGACATCGGCAGGGATCTCGGTGGCCTCGTAGGCCAGGGTCGGCAGATCGGCCTCGAAAACACTTGGCGCAGCGGTGCCCACGGTCATAGCGGTCTCCTCGAGTTCGAACTGCAGGTGCCCGCCGACTGAACGCGAATCCGCCGGCACACCGCCGCGCGGACAACATCTCCAACAATGTATGGCCGATAGCGGGCACTGTCAACGACATCACTGCGGGAGGCTGGCCCGATCGCCCGCGCGGCATACAGAATGTGAACAACGTATGGTCTAGAACCGGTCGGGGGTATTGACCGGGTCGAAGCGCGCCGCCGTGGGCCTGTCCGACCAGGTGCAACCGGGGTGGGACTAGTGTCGCCGGTGTGGACTTCGAGCTCGACGACGAGCAGCGCGCCTGGCTGGCCGAGGTGCGTGAGTTCCTTCGGCAGAACGTCACTGCGGCGTTGCGCGCCGAGCTGGCCGAGCATGACCTCGAGTTTCGCGGCGGCGAGGTGTCGGCATTCCGTCGCAAGATCGGCGAGCGCGGCTGGTTCGGCCTGAACTGGCCGCGCGAGTACGGCGGACTCGGGCTCACCGCCATGCATCAGCACCTGTTGATGAGTGAGTTCGAATACTGGGGCGTGCCGGGGCCCGACCTGACCGTCACCTCGGTCGCACCGATGATCATGCGCCACGGCACCGAACAGAACAAGACCGAGTTCCTGCCGCCGATCGCACGCGGCGAGATCATCTGCGCCGTCGGCTATTCCGAGCCCAACGCCGGCACCGACCTTGCCGCTCTGAAAACCCGCGCGGTACGCGTCGGCGACGAATGGGTGATCAACGGATCCAAGATCTGGAACAGCGGGGCTCAACGCTGCACCCACGAATGGTTGTGCGTGCGAACCGATCCCGATGCACCGCGACATCGCGGCATCTCGGTGATCATGGTGCCCATCGACGCGGCCGGCATCGAAATCCGCCCGCTGTACGCATGGTCGGGCTACCGCACCAACGAGACGTTCTTCCACGACGTGCGAGTGCCGGTCACCAACCTGATCGGTGAGGTCGACAAGGGTTGGACCTACATCACCGGGGCGTTGGACCTGGAGCGCGGGGCGCTGACCAATGCCGGGGATCTGCGCCGCGCCCTCGACGATGTGATCGCGCTGGCGGTGCGACCACTTCGCGACGGGACGGTGCCCGCCCACGACCCGGCGTTCCGGCGCCGTCTCGCCGCGGCGGAGGCCGACGTCGAAGTTGCCAAGCTGATGGGCTACGAGGCGGCCTCGCTGCTCGACTCCGGTGCCATCCCCACCGTCGAGGTCAGCGTCGAGAAGATCTTCACCAGCGAATTGCGCCAGCGGATAGCGGATTTGGCGATCGACCTACTGGGACCCGACGGGCTGCTCGCGCATCGCAGTACCGCCGCGCCGCTCGACGGCTTCTTCGAGCGCCTGTACCGGGTGTCGCCGCTGATGCGGTTCGGTGGCGGCACCAACGAGGTGTTGCGCGATGTGATCGCCCAGCGGGGATACCGCCTGCCCTCCTACGGCCGGTGATCGCATGCGGCTGATACCCGATCAGGACGAACGTGACCTTGCGGCGATGTGCCGCAAGCTGCTGGCCGCCGGGTGTCCGGCGCCTCCGGCTCGCGGGTTGCAGCCACCGGACGGGGACCGCGTCACGCCATCGCTGTGGAAGGCGCTGGGCGAGTCCGGCGTGCTGGGGCTCGCGGTCGAGGAAGCGCTCGGAGGTGCTGGCGGCGGACTCGGTGAACTTGGCGTGTTCAGCGTGGAGGCCGGGCGTGCGTTGTGCCCGATGATCGTGCACAGCAGCATCCATGCCGCGCTCGCCATCGACTGGTTGGGCGGAGGTGACGCCCGGAAAGCGTGGCTGCCGGCGCTGGCGTCCGGCAGCGCCCGCGGGACGGTTGCGTTGTGCAATCCGCGCGACGCGGCCGACCTCACGCCGTCATTACAGGCACGCCGCGACGCCGACGGCCGCTACCGTCTGGACGGCACGGTGGATTTCGTCGCCGACGCCGACCTGGCCGACTTGATTGTCGTCACTGCCGACACCGGCGGCGCCGCACAGGGACTCGTGGTCGACACCTCGTCGTCCGGAATCTCGGCGGAACCCTTGAAAGTGATGGGGGCGCACCCCGTTTTCGCGTTGCGCTTCGAGGACGTGCTGATCGACGACCCCCGCCGAATTCTCGCCGGCGCTGCGGGTCTGACCCAGTCGGACCTGCGCCGGGTGGTCAACGCCACCCTGGCGCTGCTCTGCCTGGATCTGACCGGGGTGGCCGAAGGGGTGCTGCAGCGCACGGTCGACCACACCAAGATGCGTGAGCAGTTCGGGCGTCCCATCGCGTCGTTCCAGGCCGCTCAGCACCTGGTGGCCGACATGCACATCGCGCTGACGGCTGCCCGGCTGGCCGCCCACTCGGCGGTGTGCTGGATCGGCCGCGGCCGCACCGGCACCCGGGAGACAGCGATCGCGCGGATGCACGCAAGTCGGGTCAAGCAGATCACGCTGGATGCCCACCAGTTGCACGGCGGCATGGGTTATGTCGTCGACACCGACCTGCACCTGTTCTCCGAGCGTGCCCGAGTGCTCGCGACCCTGGGAGGCGGCGCCGATATTGCCGCGAGATGGCTTGAGGACGAGATGAATTGGGATGCAACCAGTGACTGACAGTCTCATCGATCCGGAAACCGCCGCGAGCGTCGGCACCGTCGTCGCCACCGCCAGCGGCGAAGTGAACCAGCGGGACTGGCAACGTTGGGCCGCCGCGGTCGATGATCGCAACCCGCTGTGGTTCGACGCCGACCACGCACGCGCGCACGGCTACCGCGACGTGATTTGTCCGCCGTTGTTTCTGCAGTACGCGGTCCTCGGTGTGGCCACACTGGACAACCTGCGCCCAGACGGATCTTCGGGCGCCGTCACCGGCAGCCTGGCCTTCCCGCGGGCGCCAAGGCGGATGGCTGGCGGTGAGAGCACCACGTTCCATCTGCCCGCCTATCATCGGGATCAGGTCGAACTGGTGCGTACCGTCGACGCCATCACCGAAAAGGAGGGCAGGTCAGGCAGGTTCGTGCTGGTGACCTGGCGCAGCGAATACCGCAATCAGCGCGGTGACCTGCTCGCCGAGGCGACCACCTCGATGATCGCGAGGCCCGCATGACCGGACAGCTGTACTACGAGGACATCGAAATCGGTTCTTCGGTAACGCCGTTGACAGTCACGGTGACCGAGACGCAGATGTTCTTCTTCAGCGCCGCGACCTACAACGGGCACCGCATCCACTACGACAAGGCGTGGGCCCGCGACGTCGAAGGTTACGACGACGTACTGGTCCAGGGACCACTGCAGGCGGCGCTGTTGTCGCGTGCCCTGACCGACTGGATCGGTGGTGCCGGGCGGTTGCTGCGTTTCTCGGTGCAGAATCGCGCGATCGCCTACCCCGGGCAGGAGTTGACCTTCGGAGGTGTCGTGACGGGGAAGGGGGAGGGCATCGTGGACCTGGACATCTCCTGTCGACGCGGCGACGAGGTGTTGATGCCCGGCACAGCCAGCGTCTTGTTGCCCCGCAGGAACATTCGGTGAGCGGCCTGCGCGGCGAGGCCGCCATCATAGGCATCGCAGAACTACCGGCGGAGCGGCGCCAGACCCGCCCGGCGTCCTTCACGTTGGATCAGTATGCGTTGCTCGCCAAGCTGGTGATCGAGGATGCCGGCGTGGAACCCACTGTGGTGAACGGACTGTCGTGCCATGGCATCGCCGAGTCGGACATGTTCGCACCGGCGACGCTGTCGGAGTATCTCGGGATCCCGCTGGATTTCGGTGACCGGGTGGACCTGGGCGGTGCGACGGCCGCCGGGATGGTGTGGCGCGCCGCAGCGGCGGTCGAACTGGGCGTGTGCGATGCGGTGCTCGCGGTGGTGCCGGGATCCCTGGAGATCCCCCGCTCGGAGCAACGACCCGGCCGCACGCTGGGCTGGTACGGCGCGTCGAGCAACAACTACGGCTCGCCGCAGGCTGAATTCGAGATCCCGTACGGCAACGTCGGCCAGAACGCCCCGTACGCGCAGATCGCCCAACGCTACGCCGCCGAATACGGTTACGATGCAGCCGCTTTGGCCAGGATCGCGGTGCAGCAACGGACCAATGCCTGCGCCCACCCCGGCGCGGTGTTCCACGGCAAACCGCTCACCGTCGACGACGTCTTGACCAGTCCGGTCATCGCCGACCCAATCCACATGCTGGAGACCGTGATGCGGGTTCAGGGCGGGGCCGGCGTGCTGGTGGCCAACGCCGAGATAGCGCGCCGCGCCCGCCACCGGCCGGTCTGGATCAAAGGCTTCGGCGAACACATCCGGTTCAAGACCCCCACTTACGCCGACGATCTCATGCGCACGCCGATCGCCCGTGCCGCCGAAAAAGCCTTCGCAATGGCGGGACTGGACCGTGCCGACGTCGACGTCGCCTCGATCTACGACTGCTACACCATCACGGTGCTGATGACCCTCGAGGACGCCGGCTTCTGCGGCAAAGGCGAAGGCATGCAATGGTTGACCGAGCACGACCTGACCTTCCGCGGCGACTTTCCGGTCAACACGGCCGGGGGCCAATTGTCGTTCGGGCAGGCCGGCATGGCCGGCGGCATGCATCACGTGGTCGACGGGGCGCGGCAAGTGATGGGCCGCTCCGGCGATGCTCAGGTGCGCGACTGCGACACCGCGTTCGTGACCGGCAACGGCGGCATCATGAGCGAGCAGGTGGCCCTGGTGCTAGGAGGTGACTGACATGAGCCGACCGTTGCCTGAGCCGACACCGGTATCCCAACCGTTCTGGGATGCGTTGCGCGAGCACAAGATACTGATCCAGTACTCGCCGTCGTCGCGCCGGTACGTGTTCTATCCGCGCACACTGGCACCAGGCACCCTGGCCGACGACCTGGAATGGCGCGAGATCGACGGCGCGGGAACGCTGTACACCTACACCGTTGCGCGGCGCCCGACGGGGCCGCCATGGGCTGAGCAGCTGCCGCAGCTGCTCGCCGTCGTGCAATGGGATGCCGGACCGCGGGTCAGCGCCGAGTTGGTGGATGTCGACCCGCAGGACATCCGTATCGGCATGCGGGTTGCGCCCGTCTTCTGTGACGTCCCAGGCCATGAGATCACGCTGTTGCGATACCGGCCGGCCGATGTTTGAGACGGTGCAGCAATTGCTGCGATCGCGGATGGACGACGACACCGTCGCGGTGCGGGACGGGGATCGGACGTGGACCTGGCGCGAGCACCTCGGCGAAGCTGCGGCCGAGGCGTCGGTGCTGCTGGAGCGGCTCGATCCGGCGCGGCCGCTGCATGTCGCTGCGCTGCTGGGCAATTCGCCGGCCATGCTGCGGTCGATGGCCGCGGCTGCGCTCGGCGGGTATGTGCTGTGTGGGATCAACACGACCCGCCGCGGGCAAGGGCTGGCCGCCGACATCAGGAGGTCGGACAGTCAACTGGTGCTCGTCGATACCGAACACCTGGCGTTGCTCGACGGGCTGGATCTGCCCGTCCTGAATGTCGACGGCGCCGAATACCGCGAGGCGGTGACTGCCGCGCAACCCCTTGTGCCGATTCAGGTTTCCGGCGCCGACCCGGTGATGATGATCTTCACCTCCGGCACCAGCGGCGACCCCAAGGCGGTGCGTTTCGCACACGCGATGGCGGTCATGTGCGGCGCCAGCCTGGCCGAGCGGTTCGAGCTGACCGCCGCGGACGTGTGCTATCTCGCGATGCCGCTGTTTCACTCCAACGGTGTCGCGGCCGGGTGGGCCGTTGCCATCAGCGCCGGTGCCGCGATGGTGCCCGCCAGATTCTCCCCGTCACGATTCCTCGCCGACATCCGGGGCTACGGCGTCACCTACATGAACTACGTCGGCAAGCCGCTGGCGCTGGTGCTGGCCACCCCGGAGCGTCCCGACGACGCCCACAACACGCTGCGCGCCGCGTTCGGCAACGAGGCAACCGAGCGTGACCTCGACGAGTTCGCCAGGCGTTTCGGATGCCGGGTGGTGGACAGTTTCGGATCCAGCGAGTTCGCCGTCGTCGTGATGCGTGAGGACGGGACACCGCCGGGTTCCATCGGCAAGGGATATCCGGGTGTCAGCGTGTACCACCCGGAAACCCGGACCGAGTGCGCCGCAGCGGTTTTCGATCAGCACGGTGCGCTGGCCAATTTCGACGACGCCGTCGGTGAACTGGTGAATACTTATGGCGCAGGCGGTTTCAGCGGCTACTACAACGACGCCGCCGCCACCGACGAGCGGATGCGACACGGTATGTACTGGTCGGGTGACCTCGCCTACCGCGACGCCGAGGGCTGGATCTACTTGGCCGGACGCACCGCGGACTGGATGCGAGTGGACGGTGAGAACCTGGCGGCGGGTCCTGTCGAGCGCATCCTGCAGCGCCTGCCGGAGATCAACCACGTTGCGGTGTACGCCGTTCCCGACGAGCGGGTAGGGGATCAGGTGATGGCCGCAATCGTGCTCAACAGCGGAGCGTCGCTGTCTCCCAGCCAGTTCGGCGATTTCCTGGCTGCCCAGCCCGACTTGTCGCCGAAGGCGTGGCCGAGATATGTGCGGATCAACGCCGAGTTGCCGCGCACCGCGACCAACAAGATCCTCAAGCGCGAGCTGATCAGGGATGGCGTGTCTGCCGGGGACGGGGTGCTCTGGGAGCGGGCCGAGCGTGGACGCGAGTACCGCCGCGAGGATGTTGGGTGAATTTCACGATTCCGCAATGAATTTGGAGCCACCACACGGGCTTATGCACAGTTGCAGGTTTATGCACAGGTATGTCGTCGGGGCCGGGGAGTTGTCGGTGCCGGTTCCTAGAATTTGAGGTATGGCAGCGAGCACGCGTGAAGAGATCGTGGAGGTCTTCGATGCACTCGATGCAGATGTGGATCGTTTGTGCGCGTTGTCCTTTGAGGTGTTCACCACCCCGGAGCGGATGCGGGCTCTGGCGCGCCTGGAACGGGCAGCCCGCCAACTGCGCACACCCCAGCACGCGGTGATCAACCAACTCGCCGCCCACGCCGCCGAGGAGGAGTTAGGCGGCAAGCTGCGCAGCGCGTTGGCTGATCGGTTGCGGATCTCTAAAGCCGAAGCCGGCCGGCGCATCGCCGAAGCCAAAGATCTCGGCGCGCGCCGGGCGCTGTCCGGGGAGCCGCTGGGGCCGCTGCTCACCGCGACCGCGACCGCCCAAGGCGCCGGACTCATCGGTGATGAACACATCCGCTTGATCCGCAAATTCCTGGCCCATCTGCCGGACACGGTCGATGCGGGCACCCGGCAGGACGCCGAAGCCGACCTGGTCGACAAGGCCACCCACTTTCGCCCCGAACAAGTGCAGACCTATGCCCAGGAAGTGATGGCCTATTTGCACCCCGACGGCAACTACTCCGAGGAGGAGCGCGCCCGCCGGCGCGGCCTGATGCTGGGCAAGCAGGAGTTCGACGGGATGTCGCGCCTGAGCGGGCTGGTCACCCCGGAACTGCGGGCCGCGATCGAAGCGGCGTGGACGAAGTTGGCCGCACCGGGGATGTGCAACCCGAACGACGAGGCACCGCGCGTGGACGGCGAACCCGACGCCGATGAGGCGCAGCGCGATACCCGCTCGGGACCCCAACGCCAGCACGACGCGCTGCTGGCCGGGCTACGCGCACTGCTGGCCTCCGGGCAGTTGGGCCGCCACCGCGGGCTGCCGGTGACCATCATCGCCACCACCACCGTGGCAGAACTGGAAGCCGCCGCGGGATGGGCGCGCACCGGCGGCGGCTCCCGCCTACCCATGAGTGATCTGATCCGCATGGCCGGCGGCGGCGCCCACCACTATTTGGCGATCTTCGACGGCGCCAAACCCCAAGCCCTCTATCACACCAAACGTTTGGCCTCCCCGGCCCAACGGATCATGCTGTGCGCCAAAGACCTCGGCTGCACCAGACCCGGCTGTGACGCCCCGGCCTACCACAGCGAAGTCCACCACGTCACCGCCTGGCGCCAAACCGGCCGCACCGACATCAACGACCTCACCCTGGCCTGTGGCCCCGATAACAGACTGGCCGAAAAAGGCTGGACCACCCGCACCAACACCCAAGGCCACACCGAATGGATCCCCCCACCACACCTCGACCACGGCCAACCCAGAATCAACACCTTCCACCACGCCGAGAAACTGCTGATACCCGACGACGACGACGACGAACCCGATTGATCGGGACGGCCTCGATCAGACCGGGCACCTCGTCCCGTACTCGACCTGCCAGTGCTTTATGCCGGTGATGAATGGTGATCGCAGCCGCTCGGGTTCGCCCAGCGAGGTCAGATCCGGCATCGTGTCGGCGATCGCGTTGAACATCAGGTCGATCGTCATGCGGGCCAGATTCGCGCCGATGCAGTAATGCGCGCCGGTGCCGCCGAATCCGACATGGGGATTCGGGAACCGCAGAATGTTGAAGGTGTAGGGGTCGTCGAACACCTCTTCGTCGAAGTTGGCCGAGCGGTAGAACATCACCAGCCGTTGGCCCTTCTTGATCGAGACTCCGCCAACTTCGGTGTCCACCAACGCGGTTCGCTGAAACGCGGTGATCGGCGTCGCCCAACGAATGATCTCGTCGGCCGCGGTGCCCGGTCGCTGGGCCTTGAACAGCTCCCATTGGGCGGGGAAGTCGGTGAACGCCATCATTCCGTGGGTGATCGAATTGCGAGTCGTCTCGTTGCCGGCGATCGCCAACGTCACCACGAACATGCCGAACTCGGCCTCGGATAACCGGTGCCCGTCGGCGTCCGGCTGGATGAGCGTCGTGACGATGTCTGCGCCCGGGTCCTTGGCTCTGCGCTCCGCCAATTGCATGGCATACCACATCATTTCGGCCGCCGATGTCAGCGAATCGTGGTCGGCGAACTCCGGATCGTCGCTGCCGATCATCTGGTTGGACCAGTCGAAAAGCTGTTCGCGGTCTTCCAGCGGAACCCCGAGCAGTCCCGCGATCGCCTGCAGCGGCAACTCGCAGGCGACCTGCCGGACGAAATCGCCCGATCCTTCCGCAGCTGCCCGCGCGGCGATCTGCCGCGCTCGCTCGGTCAGGTCGGCGCGCAGCCGCTCGACGGCGCGGGGGGTGAACCCGCGCGCGACGATCTTGCGCAGTCGGCTGTGCTCGGGGTCGTCCATCATGATCATCGACGTCCGTCCGAGCTCGATCTGGGCCTGCGCCAACTCTTCCGGGTAGCGCGGCACCACCGACTTCTCCGCCGAGGAGAAGACGTCGCTGCGCAGCGATACGTCGCGAACGTCGCGATGCTTGCTCACCACCCAGTAGCCACCGTCGCCGAATCCGCCCCGATCCGGCGGTTGCTCGTTCCACCAGATCGGTGCTGTCGAGCGCAGTTCGGCGAACTCCGCCACCGGCAACCGGTGCGCGTAGATGTCGGGATCGGTGAAATCGAAGCCCGGCGGCAAGTTCGGGGCGGCCATTCAAACCTCCTCGGCGAGGTGCAGAACGCAACGATCAGGCTGATCGTAACGAGGCACCAGCCCCCGGATGCAACAGTTACGCAAGAATCAGGCAAGCGGAGCCCGGCAGGGTGGCGTTCATGAGAGTCACCGCGATAGTGGGAGCCCTGTTGATCGGCGCGCTGGTGGCAGCCAGTCCGGCAAGGGCCGATCCCCGCGCCGAGGTGCAACAGCTGCAGCAGCAGACATCGGATTTGCACGCCAGCTGGGACAGTCTGAGTCCGGCGGAGCGACAGCAGCGGTTGAACCAACTGAGTCAGCAGACGACCATCGTGCAGCGGGGTGTCGACGCCCTGCCCCCGGAGCAGCGGCCGGAGGTTCAGTTGATGCTCAGTCAGGTCGCCATCCAGCTGGCCGACCTGCTCGGCAGATCATGGCCGCGTCAGTAGGTCTTCAATGATGTTGTGCACCAATGAAAAGCGCATCCGGGTCCAGGTGAGTTGCGGCGGCGACGACGATCCGGTCTATCTGGCGCAGCGGGTACAGGGCCGATAAATCCCGAGCCAGTGCCTCGGCGGCGTCGAGGGCGTCGGCCGCCGAGACCAGGCCCTCCGGCTGCGTGCCGTCGAGGGTCTCGATCAGCACATCGATGTTGTGCTGGACCTGCACAGCGGCGCCGGTCACGGCGTCGGCGACCTCGTCGGGGCAGTCGAGGTTTCGGTACTGTTCGCTGCGCCGGGCCAGGACTCGGGCGTAACGATCGCAGGCCGCGAACAACCGAAGCTCGCGCTGGATGCTGCGGCGGCCCGCCAACCCGGCGACACCGGCCAGGAGCGGTTTGGCGGTCGCCCGGTACTGCCGCAGCTTCCGGTCGAGTTGGCGTGCCTGTTCGGTGGGGCTGCCCGCTGCGTCGTGTTCGAACATTATCGCGATGGACGTTTCGATCAGGGCGCACAATGCAGTGAGGAACTCATGGGTGTCGTTGCGGATTGTGGTGCCGATATTGGTGGGCAGCACCAGGATCGCGACGGCGACGCCGATGACCGCCCCGACCGCAGTCTCCTCGATCCGCACCACCAAGACGTCGAGGCTGAACTGGCCCATCAGTCCGTACAGCAGCGCCAGCATCGTGGTGATCCAGAAGGCCATCAGACTCTGGGTGACCTGCATGAAGTAGAACGTGCAGAACAGGCAGACGAAGACCATCACCACCGACCCGACCGTGTTGCCGTCGAAGGCGGTGGCGACCAGCATTCCACAGGGCACGCCCAGCGCCGTGCCCAGCAGGCGCTGCCAACCTTTGGTGAGGGTGTCGCCCCACGTGTTGGTGCCGGCGAAGACCACGAACGCCGCGATCACCGCCCAGTACCAGCGATCCGGTGACACCACGTCGCCGGCGACGATGGCCAGCGACGCCGCGGTGCAGGCCTGGATGGCTTGCCGCGTCGTGGGCAGCAGGCCGCTTCGGGCCGCCTGGACGTCGTCATCGGAATCGTCGTCCGGCTCCGTCGCGGGTCCGGTGGCGTCGGCGGCTTCCTCGATCAGCGACCGCACCTCCGAAGTGGCTGTGGCAGCGCCGATTATCGCCATGGCAAGCCGACGGACGGCAGCGTCGCCGGGCTCTTCTGAGGTGGCGGGCTGGCCGTCGAGCACACCCTGGGCCCGGTCGGCTGCGGCCCGTAGGCCGTCGGGACTGGGAACCCTGATGGCCCAGCCGAGTTCGGAAAGGGCGGCGACGAGTTCGGCGCGGACGGCAGTCGGGATGGCCGGCCCGTGCATGGCGGCCAGCGCCACCCGCTGACCGGCGATCGCCACCCATTCGACGGCGAGTTCGGCGTCGAACAGCCACGGGGCCAAGCGTTCCCCGAGCGAAGTAGCGGCCGGATTGGACTTGTCTTCGAGCCGGTCCTGCACCATCAACGCGGTGTCGTTGAGCCGCGCGATGCGGGTGCGCATCCGGCGTCGGCGTCGCTCGTTGAGCCGGTCCGCCCGCAATACTTCGGCGGTGGCGTCGACCAGGATCGCCATCCGGGCCCGCAGCGAGCGAATGGTGGCTTGTAGCAAACGATCCGGATGGTCGGGCAGCACATAGGTCGTCGTCAGGAAGGTGCACAACGTGCCCACCAGCACGGCGGCGATCATCCACGGCAACTCATGCGGGCCCGCACGTAGATACAGGGCAAAGAAGTAAGCCATGAACGCGACCATGCCCAGTGCCTGTCCACGCGCACCGAACCGGCGGATGTAGACCGCGACGAACACCACTGCCACGAAGACGATGTCGCTGACGAGCTGGTGGCGCGACAGCAGGGCGGCCGCGGTGATGGACAGCGTCGCCGGCACCGGCAGCAACGCCATGGTGATGCGTTGCCGCCGCGGGTCCGGCTCGTTGACCGACCGGGCCGCGACCATGGTGATGACAGCTCCGAGCAGCGCGACGGTCAGGGATTGCCTTGTCGCGGTGGTCAACACGTACATCGCCAGCAGCGAACAACCCAACGCTGTGGTGGCGCGGATGGCCAGTCTGAGGCGAAGCAAGCCGGGATCGGAACCGATCGTCCAGGTTCGTACCCGCTGGAATGTGGCGGCGAGCGTCATCCGCTCAACAACGTTGTGCGCAAAGAGAACTGCTACCCGGCCGGGGTGAACTTGATCGCTACCAGTTTCAGCCGGTCGATCGCCTCGGCGAACTCCTCCCGGGCCGGCACGCGGTCATCGCGGAATTTCAGCCCCATCATCCGCTGCGCCTGCTTGACTCCGTAGGACTGCGCGCAGCGCAGATAGAGGTCGTACGTGGTGCCACGGTCTTCGACGACTTCGCCACGCATCGTGCGGGTCTTGCCGCCGTAGACCACCTGCGCGGGGGCGCCGCCCTTGAAGTTGTACTTCCAGTTGGCGCCGGCCAGCGCATACAGATCGTTGTCGATCACGTGGGCGCTCACCGGGATCGAGAACGATTTTCCCGACTTTCGTCCGGTGAAGTTCAGCACCATCAGCTGCTTGCGCAGCGGCCCCGCGAGCGGAGTGCGTAACAAGGACTTCAACACGGGGTTGACCGCGCGAAGCAAGGGTTCTGGAGGATGTCCGATGTCTACCGCATACGACTGATCTGTCATGTCCACCACCGTAAGTCCATTTGCCGAAAAAGGAACGCCGCGGCGGGGGACGGGCAGGTCGCCGCGGTGGACCGGGACTTGATTGATGTTCTTCTCCGGGATGTAGTGGTCCTGAACGGCGCGCGTGCTCAGACCATCTCGTTCTTGGTGAGCCAGCGCATCACCGGCCAGCCGAGGAACACCGGTAGCCAGCAGGTGAGCACCCGGTACAGCAACACCGAGGGCACCCCGATCGCCGCGGGAACGCCGAAGGCGGCGAGCCCACCGATGAGCGCCGCCTCGACGGCGCCGACCCCGCCGGGTGTGGGGGCGGCCGATGCAAGGGTCCCGCCCACCATCGTCACCACCGTGACGGTGACGAACGTCGTGCCGCCACCGAATGCTTCGACGCTGGCCCACAAAGCCAGTGCCGCGCCGAGAGTTGTTCCGGCACTGCCCAATACGATCAGCGCGAAGCGTCTCGGCTCCTTGGCGAGCTCGACGAGGTCGTTGGTCACCTCTTTGAGTTTCGGCCGTAGTTCGGTGGCCAGCCAGCGCCGCAGGTTGGGCACGAACAAGAAGGTGCCGACGATGCCCAGCGCGACGCCGGCGATCAGGTACAGCACAGTGGCATCCGGGACGAAATGCGAGAGGTCCGTCGACGTCCCGGCCACCGCGCTGAACATGATCAGCAGCGCGACGTGGACGATCACCTGCACGGCTTGTTGAAGCGCGACCGCGGCGGTGGCCCGCAGCGCGGTCAGCCCACCCTTCTGCAGGAAGCGGGTACTGAGGGCAAGCCCACCCACTCCGGCCGGGGTGGTGGTGGCCGCAAAGGTGTTGGCTATCTGGACGATTGTCAACTTCCAGAAACCCACCAACCCGTCCGCGCAGGCCCACAACGCGGCGGCCGCACCGACGTAGGTCAGCGCCGACACCGCCAGGCCCAGCAGCGCCCACGACCAGTTGGCGTGACTGAGTTCGGAGAAGAACGTCGGCGCGGTGCTGAGGAAGGGGTACGCGACATAGACCAGCGCCCCGATCAGGACCAGTTGAATGACCTGGCCACGGGTGAACCTGGTGATCGTCTCGTCTTTGATCTGATCGGCACCCGTCTGGCGTTTCACCTCCGCCCGGGCTTCGGAGATGACGCCCTTCGGGTTGGCGACCGACTGCCGGATGCGTTTCGGCACAGCGGATTTCGTCAGCCTCCGAGAAGCGATGAGGATGGTTTCCTTGCCGAACGTGTCGATCGCGGCGGCCACCGCGGAGTGCGCGTCGTACAACGCCGAGGTCGTCACGAGCAGGTGGGCGATGTCGGACTGCAGTTGGGCGTCGGTGGCACCGTATTCGGCCGAACCGAAACCGCCGAACAGCACGGAGCCGTCGGCGACGGTGATCTCGTTGCAGCGCAGGTCTCCGTGGGAGATCTGGTGATCGTTGAGGACTCGCAGGGATTCCCACGCTTTTGCGACCGGCGTCTGGCCGGCACATTCGTCCAGCGGCACCCCTCGGACGGGCTTGTGCGCGTAGAGCGTCCAGCCGCGGTCGAGTGCGGCCAGCGCGATGGTCGCGGTGTTGGCAACGCCGATGTCCCCGATGGCGATGGCCATCAGCGCGCGATGCTCGACGGCGCGGCGCAGCGAGGTCTGCAGCGGTGCCGTCTCGGATCCGCGCAGCCGCAACTTCCACCACAGTTGCCGCAGGGCGCCACCGCTGCGTTGATGAGGCCCGTACAGCTCGACCGCCGCTCTGGCTTCGGGATCGGTGGATTCCGCGGACAGCACCAGAGGACCGGGCCCGCCCGGCCGGACCACCAGCAGCCTGGACACCAGGAAGCCACGCTTGGCCATCGCGCGGACCGCACCCTCCAGCGGCACCTCCAGGGCGGGGGTCCCCACGACCAGCACCACGAACGCGCCGACGAACCAGCCCACCGCCAGCCCGACCACCGCGCGCGCCGGGACGATGGCGCTGACGACGAGGTGAATCGGTACGAACGCCAGCAGCAGTCCCCACCACCAGTGCCGCCAGCGGGCCGGTAGCCAGGGCCCCGACACGGTCAGCACCGCGGAGAGCATCGCGATCCAGCGCGGGTCGTCGAGGAACTGCTCTGGCAGCGAACTGAGTTTGTCGGACAGGTCGAAGTGCCAGCGCGGCGCGGCGATGCGGTTGCTGCTGATGGACAGCGGGAGAACGGCCATCAGCGCGGCGGCGCCGTATGCGCCGAGCAGCTTCCATTGGCGCGAGACGATCAGGCCGATCAGGATCACGAACGGCAGCGCCAGGATCGCGATGCCATAGACCAGGTACACCAGGTCGGACTGGGTCTGGGTCAGCACTCCGACGATTTGGGAGATGGATTTCTCCAGCGCCACCCACCGAGGACGGGTGATCAGCGAACTGGTCACCACTGCCACCAGCGCGACGGCCGCCAGCGCCAGCCGGATGATGTCGTTGGTGCGCCGGGTCATCGGTTGCAGCAAGCTGCCGGACACCGTGATGTCGCGTCCGTCAACTCGCATGTCCATAGATCCTTCGGCTGCGCCGTGTCTCTTAGCGGCCCGCACACAACTTAACCGGAGTCATGCGTCATGGGGCTGATGGACACCGGCGACGCGCTGTGATCAATCGCGAAGCCGGGGTGCGCATCTGCGCAGGCTGAGGCGTTCTAATGTCGAGTGTCGACAACGGAAGGGCGCGGACGTGGCGAGGACAGACGACGACAGCTGGGAAATCACCGAAAGCGTGGGAGCTACTGCGTTGGGGGTGGCCGCGGCCCGCGCGGCGGAAACGGAGAGCGACGATCCGCTGATCAGCGATCCGTTCGCACGGGTATTCCTGGACGCTGTCGGCGATGGCGTGTGGAACTGGTTCGCCGGACCAGATCTGCCCGAGAAGGTTCTCGAGGCCGATCCCGAACTGCGGACCCGGATGGGGTCGATGAGGGGCTACATGGCTTCTCGCACAGCCTTTTTCGACACGTTCTTCACCGATGCCGCCGGATCGGGGATCGATCAGGTGGTGATATTGGCCGCGGGATTGGATTCGCGGGCCTGGCGGTTGGCGTGGCCGGATGGCACGACCGTCTACGAGCTCGACCAACCGAAGGTACTGGACTTCAAGGCCTCGACACTGGCCGAACATGGTGCGTCGCCCACCTGCAAGCGGGTCGCTGTCGCGGTGGACCTACGCCAGGATTGGCCGGCCGCACTGCAACAGGCCGGGTTCGATCCTTCGCGACCGAGTGCCTGGTCGGTGGAAGGGCTGCTGCCCTACCTGCCGGCGACTGCCCACGAGCTACTGTTCGACCGTATCCAGGGGCTCAGTGCGGCCGGTAGCCGGATCGCGGTGGAGGCGCCCGGCCCGGACTGGATGGACCCGGAAGTGCGTGCGCGACGCCGCGACCGGATGGATCGCCTGCGCGTCTTGCTGGCCGAAGTCGAACCGCAGCGCGAGATCCCGAGAACCGACGAGTTGTGGTATTTCGAGGAACGCGAGGACGTGGGCGGCTGGTTGGGCCGGCACGGCTGGGATGCGACGGTGACGCCGGCGCAAGAGTTGATGGCCGGCTATGGGCGCGGAGTGCCTGCCGGGGTCGAGGACACCACCCCGCGCACTGTGTTCGTCAACGCCCTGCGACGGCCGTGACGGAGCCGACGCGGTGGACCCTGGCCGACGGCCGCGATCTCCTTTTCTTCGCGCTGCCCTCGCACGTTCCCGCGCCGGTACCCGATCGCCGGCCACTGCCTGGCCGCGACCCGGCCCCATCGCAACTGCGGTACGACCGGACCACCGGCCAGTGGGTGATCGTTGCCGCACAGCGGCAGGACCGCACCTATAAGCCGCCGGCCGAATCGTGTCCGCTGTGCCCGGGCGAGACCGGGATGACCAGCGAGGTCCCGGCCGCCGACTACGACGTGGTCGTGTTTGAGAATCGGTTTCCCAGCCTCTGCGGCGTCGGGCCCGTCGCACCACCGCAGGAACCCGGGTTCGTCTCTGCGCCGGGGCACGGCCGCTGCGAGGTGATCTGCTTCTCCGCCGAACACACCGGATCCTTCGCGGACCTGGACCCGGCCCACGCCCGGCTGGTGGTCGAGGCGTGGCGGCACCGCACCGCCGAGTTGATGGCGCGGCCCGGGATCGAGCAGGTGTTCTGCTTCGAGAACCGCGGCGAGGAGATCGGGGTGACCCTGACCCATCCGCACGGCCAGATCTACGCCTACCCCTATCTGACCCCCCGCACCGACACCATGCTGAGGCAAGCCCGCCTGCACCGGAAACTGAACGGCGACAACCTGTTTGCGCACCTGCTGGCGGCCGAGTTGGCGGACGGCAGTCGCGTCGTCGCTCGCGACGAACTGTTCACCGCGTTCGTGCCGTTCGCCGCACGCTGGCCGGTAGAGGTGCACATTTACCCAAATCGGTTGTTGCGCAACCTTACTGACTTCAGTGCCGCAGAGTTGGACGGGTTCGCCCGGATTTATCTGGACATGCTGCGCAGGTTTGACCGGATGTATTCGGCGCCGCTGCCGTACATGTCGGCGCTGCACCAGTACACCGATGCGCAACAGGACGGCTATTTCCACGTCGAGTTGATGTCGATTCGGCGCAGCGCCACCAAACTGAAGTATCTGGCGTCCGCCGAGTCGGCGATGGGTGCCTTCATCGGCGACGTCATCCCGGAGACGGTGGCCGCACGATTGCGGGAATCAGGCGCATGACCGTCCGTTACGCCGCGCCGGGGCGGGTCAACCTGATCGGCGAGCACACCGACTACAACCTGGGGTTCGCGCTGCCGATCGCGTTGCCGCAGCGTACCGTCGCCGCGTTCGCACCTGAGCGCACCGACGCGGTCACCGTGACCAGCGATCGTGCGCAGGGCGCGGTTCGGATCCCGCTGGACACCGAGCCGGGCGAGGTGGCGGGTTGGGCCGCCTATGTCGCGGGGGCGATCTGGGCGCTTCGGTCGGCCGGCCACGTGCTTCCCGGCGGGACGATGTCGATAACCAGCGACGTCGAAAGCGGTTCGGGCTTGGCCTCTTCGGCCGCGCTGGTGTGCGCGGTCCTCGGCGCGGTGGGTGCGGCCGCGGGCGTCGATCTCGGCGCCACCGAGTTGGCCAGGGTGGCGCAGCGGGCAGAGAACGACTACATCGGTGCCCCAACGGGTTTGCTCGATCAGTTGGCGGTGCTGCAGGGCAGGCCGAAAACCGCGCTACAGATCGATTTCCGGGATATCAGCGTCCAACCGGTACCGTTCGACCCCGACGCTTCGGGTGTCACGCTGCTGCTCATCGACTCCCGGTCCCGGCACCGACACGTCGACGGAGAGTATGCGGCGCGACGGGCGGCGTGCGAACGGGCGGCCAGGGACCTGGGTGCGTCGTCGCTGCGCGTCGTCCAGGACCGCGGCTTAGCGGCGCTGGATGCGGTGATCGATCCGATCGATGCGCGACGTGCCCGTCACGTGCTGACCGAGAACGACCGGGTGCTGGAATTCATTGCCGCACTGAGTGATTCGGACTTGATTCGGGCCGGACAGATCATGACCGCCTCCCAGCGGTCGATGCGCGACGACTTCGGCATCACCACCGAGCACATCGATCTGCTGGCTGACAGCGCACTGCACGCGGGTGCGCTCGGTGCCCGGATGACCGGGGGCGGTTTCGGAGGCACCGTGATCGCGCTGGCGCCTGCCGACCGAGCGCCGGTGGTCGCGGACGCGGTGCGACGGGCGGCTGCCGACGCCGGCTACCCGGAACCGGCGATTCGCCGGACTTTCGCCGCGGGGGGTGCGGGCCGATGCTGACGATCCGTTCTTTCGGCCGGCGTCAGCAATCGATTCGGATCCACCACGGCGGCGTGCTGATGTCCAGACGTGTACTCGTGCGGTACCCGGACCACGTCGGTACACCGGACGGTTGGCCGCGGTAGATACCCCGGGCGGCGGCGACAACCCGGCTGCGTTGGGTCGGCCATTGGATCTCGCTTGCGATCTGTTCCAACAGATTCCGGTCGCGCCCCAGGACGCGGTCGATGATATCGACGGCGGGCAATGCGCCGCTCTTGTCGCCATTACAGCGCGCGCACGCCAGCACCAGGTTGGCCAAACCGTCGATGCCGACCAGTGACCAAGGCAGCACATGGTCGATCGGGTTGCTCGCCGGCAGGTCGGCGCCGCAGTAGAAACAGCGGGCACCGAAAGCATCCTTGAGGGGTTCGCGGACCATCGCCAAAGCTGTTCGCTCGCGGCCGAAGAGGTGACCCGCGACGTCGGGAACCTCGGCATCCAAGAACTTGTTCATGCGCCGTACGTCCTCGACCCACATCATCTCCAGTGCGGGCTTGAGTAGCCCCGCGAGCCGTGCCAGGCCGTAGGCCACGCCGGGGCGCAGTTCTATCGAGTCGCCGTGGGCCCGCAGCGTCGACCGGGATACCTGGTCGTGCAGGAACGAGTCGTCGTAGAGGAACGAGTCGCTGCATGATGCTCCGGGCAATCGTTGCAGTCGGTGCAGCGGTTGCTGGGCCAGACACAGCGCGATCTTGTCGATCGTCTCCTGGTAGACCTCGGGGACTCTCGTCATCGCTACTTCCAGCGCCAAGCCGCTTCCGCCGGCCCCGGAAGCTGACCGCAAGTGATTGGTAGCCATCAGGATTCGTGCTTTCGAACCGTGGACCTGCCGTAGTTCATGCCCGTCGAACGGCCGGACCTGTCGCCAGTAGATCTGCAGCACCCGGTGGGCCAGGTCCGGGATCGAAACCCGCAGCGCCCGGTCGGGATGGTCGGGAAGGTTCTCGATGCTGAAGTCGACGAGCGCCATCAGGGTGGCGAGCTTGTAGGTCGCGCTACGCAGACCCGTTTCCAGAATCGCGACGACGCGCTGTCCCAGCAGTAGCGGGTCCATGCCTTGCTCTGTCATTGCGTCGCTCGCGTCGGTGCCTGGTGTCTCGGCCATGGTACGGGGCCAAGAACTCCGCCTGTGGACAAGTTGCCCACTGTGGATGACTCCGTCGTGCGCGGCGGATTGCCGGCGTTGTTGTCGGACCCCTGCGTGATGCTTGGCTCAGTCGGCGCGATGTCAGAAGCGCGCCAGTGCGGATTGGGGCCGAGATGGGAAACCGGGCGAACTTCGTGATCGTGAAAGATCAAGACTGGCAACTGTATTACTCGCATTGGGCGGGTTGTCGGATGCTTGATGCGCTGATCGGTGGACCGGATCTCGCGCTGCGCTATGTGCAGTCGCTGCGACCGTGCGCGAAGAACGACTGGGTGGATCCGCTGTGGGCCGACGGCGGTGCAGTGGTCGACCTCGACCGCCGCCGGCTGCTGTTCTTCGGCGACGGGTTGATGGTGAGCATGCCCGAACGCCGGGCGATGATGAGCGTGCTTGCCGCGGTGTGGCCGGGTTACTCGATCGGGTGGGCCTACGACGGAACCATCGAACTGGCCGGTTACGTCGGCGCGCAGTTGCGACTCCAATCCTGGGACGACCAGCCGGGGATCAAGCTCGCCGACGACCTGAACGTCATGTGCCACTTGGTGTCCGTCGTCGATGCCGCCGGCCGCGTTCGGATGTGGCCGCTGTGGTGGGGCGATCTCAACAAGTCCTGGCACGGACCCGCACTGCTCGACCTGCTGCCCGGTCGCGGCCTGCGGCGGGTGGCTCTCGGCAAGATCCCGGAGGGGGGCGTCCACATCGACGTTGCGCGCAAGACGGTCGGAGTGTGGCAGACCGCGGATGCGATGGGAATCTTCAAAGCCCTTCCGGAAGTGTGGAGGGGTTGGGCCACCGAGTGTTGGGAAGACCGCTTCGATCAGCAGGTTCTCGGATGCAATGGAGCACTGCGGGTCCCCGCATTGGACTTGGCGGCCGGTGTGGACGATGCGCTGGCATGGATCCGCAAAAGGGTATTCGAGAGCTTCGCCGACAGCCCGGCGGGACAGATCAGAATGATCGCGGGATTGCTGGCGCCGCTCGCGCCGGGAATGCAGGTAGGTAGCTACGCCCTGGTCAACGACGGGGTGCGGCCACGTCCCGACGAGTGGGCGCGTTTCGAGGCCGCGTGTGATGCATTGCGGGGACAGCGTGCGGCGTCTGCGTGAGCGGGCTGCGCAGGAAACCGCAACGGAAGGTTGGTGACTCTCCACACCGCGCTGGCTCACCTGCACCATGGATGTCGCGGTGCTTGTCGCCGTCAGTGGAGGGTCCGGGTGGCCTGGAGGCGATGGGCGAGGCCGCTGGCTCGCATCGCGCGCCGCTCGATTGCGGCGCGCACGGTCGCCTCCGACCCCACCACCCGGACCTTCTTCTTGGCGCGAGTGACCGCGGTGTAGAACAGCTCACGGGTCAACAACCGCGAATCCTCTTGCGGCATCAGCACAGTCACCTCATCGGCCTGGCTGCCCTGGCTCTTGTGGATCGTCATGGTGTGCATGGTTTCGACGTCGGAGAGCCGACTGGTGGCGAACTCGAGCAACTCGTCGGCACCGGCGACGACCGCGCGTAGCTGCCCTTCGCTGTCCAGCACCGTCACCCCGGTGTCGCCGTTGTAGACGCCCAGCCCGTAGTCGTTGGTCGTGACGAGCACCGGTCGGCCGGCATACCACGAGGACCAGATCGGTTCGCCCGTCGCTTCGGTTATCCAGCGCTCGATCTGCCGGTTCCAGTGCTGGACGCCGAATGGACCGCGCCGGTGCGCACACAGCAGCCGGTGCTCGTCCAGCGTGGCCAGCGCGGTCGCCGCATCGCCGAGCACGGCCGCCTGTCGCAGCCGCAACGCATGCGGCACCAGCACAGCACGCAGCCGGTCGGCAGAATCATCGCTGTCGATCCACTCGACGTGATCCCCGCCCGCCCGCAGCACGTCGATGGCCGTGCCGGTGTCGCCGGATCGGATCGCGGCCGCCAGCTCGCCGATGGATTCTCCGAACCGGTGCGAAGTCCGCAGCGCCGCGAGTGCGGCGTCCCGGGGTCCCAGCCCGTCGACCAGGTCGGCCAGCACCGCGCCGGCCTCCACCGAGGCCAACTGGTCGGGATCCCCTACCAGCAACAGCCGCGCCTGAGGACGTACCGATTCCAGCAGCCGGGCCATCATGGTCAGCGACACCATCGACGTCTCGTCGACCACGATGACATCGTGCGGCAACCGGTTACCACGATGGTGGTAGAACCGCGACGAGGTATCGGGCCGCCTGCCCAGCAGCCGGTGCAAGGTCGTTGCCCGCAATCCCGAGACCCGTTGCCGGTCAACCGGTTCCAGCTTGTCGATTTCCAACTGCACGGCCTCGTTCAACCGCGCCGCGGCCTTGCCCGTGGGTGCAGACAAGGCGATGCGCAGCGGCGGTTTGCCGTCCAGTTGCGCCTGTTCGGCGAACAGTGCCAGCAGCCGCGCCACGGTGGTCGTCTTGCCGGTCCCTGGACCGCCGGTCAATACGGTCAGGCCTTGTCGTAGCGCGACGGCCGCCGCCGCGCGCTGTTCCTCGTAGCCGTCCGGAAACAGACGGTTGATTCCCGGCGGATCCGGCGCCGCGTGCGCCGACAGCAGAGCAGAAAAGTCCTCGGCGACCTGTTGCTCCTCGAGCCAGTATCTGTCCAGGTACAGCAGCCGGCCGTCGTAAACTCTCAATACCGGTGGGGATCCGGCCAGCGGGCTGGCCGAGACCGCCGCGAGCAACTCGTCACCCGTCGGCCACGGCAAACCGGCCACGCCGACCTGCGCTTCGACCGATCCCAAGTCGACGCACACCGAGCCGCCCCGCAGCGCGCGCACCGCCAGCGCGACAGCCAGCGCAACCGTCGGGTTCGACTCACCGGCCATCGTGGTGAGTCGTTGCGCGACATGCACATCCGCGGACTCGATCACCCCGGCCTCGTTGAAAATGAGCAAGATGCCGGTGGCGCTGACCACCCGCCGCCGGTCGGCGGGGTCGATGATCTCGGTCGACGGCGCCGTCATGCCGCCGCCGTGCGCGCGTCGAGCAGATCGGATAACTCGCTGATCAGTGCGGTCGGCGGTGCCCAGCTGAAGACCCCCGCCGGATGGCCGTCCACCATCGGAGTGGCGGGCCCGCACATCCCCCGCAGGAACAGGTACAGCACACCACCGAGATGCCGCTCCGGATCGTAATCGGGCTGCCGCCAGCGCAGAAACCGGTGCAGCACAACGCTGTACAGCAATGCCTGCAGCGGGTAGTCCGAGTGCAGCATCGCCTCGGCCAGAGGCCGGCGCGTGTAGTCGGCGGCGCTCAACGGCCGGTCCGGGTCACCGAGCCAGTTGGTTTTGTAATCCACGACCAGGTAGCGGGGGCCGCAGTCGGTGGAAATCCGCAGCACCGCGTCGATCGAACCGCTTAGGTAGCCGCGCAGCGACTGTCCGCCCAGCGGTTCGCCGGCCAGACGCTCGGCATACGACGCCAGCGGGTCGTCGGCGGGCAGGTGTGACCGTAGCAGCCGCCCCACGTCGGCGAGTCGGATGTCGGCGGCGTCGACCCGAACGTCGCCGCCCGCGACCCGAACGTCGCCGCCCGCCACCCGAACGTCGCCGCCCGCCAGCGGGAACTCGAAGTCCAACTCGCGCAACCGGTCTCGCAGACCGATCTGACGCAACGTCAGCCCGTCGGCCAGCGGTCCCAGGGGAGTGTCGTGCATCGGGACCATGGCGGCGGCCAACTCGGCGGCCGACACGTCCACCGGCCACCACACCGCATGGGCACGGATCTGCGCCTCGAGTTCACCGGCCAGATTCGCCGCGAACGGGTCGGCGGTCTCCAGCACCGCGTGCACCAGCGTGCCGAACTTCGCACCGGTCGGCAGCGCGCCCATCGGCGAGGGCACATCCGGCACCGCAGCGACCTCGGTCAACGGGATGTCGCTGACTTCGTCGTCCAATTCGGCGACCTCGGGCTCGCTGGTCACGCCGAGGGGTGCCGCCTGCTCGGTCACCCGGATCAGGCCCGAGTAGGAGGTGCGCCGCCAGGCGGTGTCGATCGGGCGATGGAAGTGCCGGATATCCAGGTCGTGCGGCAGTAGCGGCGCGGAAACGCTTGGGGCGGAACCGATCACGGACTCCTCCAGCACCGGACCGCCGGCGGTCTCCCACTCCTGCAGCCGGGCCCACGCCTGGTCGTCGTCGATCTTGGTCGGAATGCAGCGGTCCGGAACCACCGACTCCCCGGGTCGCCTGCCCCGCAACAGTCGCGACAGACCGCCATTGGGCTCGTCGTGCGCAGGTGACCACCAGGCCACCACCTGTGACTGGGCTCGGGTCATCGCGACATAGGTGAGCCGGCTGTCGTCGTTGGCGGACTCCTGGACACCGAGTTGTTCGACTTCGGCGAAGTCCGGACTGTCCTTGCCGCCGACGTGCAGACAGCGCACTTCCCCGTCGTGGAACAGCACCGGCTCGCGTTGCTGGATGTTGCGATTGAACGCGAAAGGCAGATACACGATCGGGTATTGCAGGCCCTTGCTCACCCACACCGTCATGACCTGGACGGCGGCTGCGTCGCTGTCGATCCTGCGGTTGCGTTCGCCGCCGCTACCCCGATCCTCGCGCTGGTCGCGCAGCCAATCCCGCAATGCCGGCAACGAATAGCGCTCGCGGTGGGCGGTCTCCTGCAACAGTTGCGTGACGTGGGCCAGGTCGGTCATGTGCCGCTCGCCGCCCTGCCACGACAACACCCGGTCGCTCATGCCGCTGCGTTGCGCGGCCTCGTAGATGGCGGCCACCCCGCGTTCCCGGGCATGATCCGCCCACTCGCGCAACGTATCTGCCACCCGGTCGGTCAGCTGGTCACCGCCGGCGGCGAGGTCTTCGGCGCAGTGGCCGAAGAACATCGTCGCTGCGGCGGCACGCACCACGCCGGGGCGGTGCGGCTGGTCGAACGCCTCCAATAAGCACAACCAGTCGTCGGCGGCCGCCGAATCGAACAGATCGGAGTCGCCGGTATACACCGCCGGGATGCCTGCGCCGGTCAGAGCGCGGTGGCAGATGCGGGCGTCTCTATGAGTCTCGACGATCACCGCGACATCGCGCGCCGCGACCGGGTTGCCGTCGTAGGTTGCCCGGCTGGCCAACAGCCCGCCGATGTCGGCGGCGAGGTCGCGACCGATGTGCTCGCGCAGGTCGTCGATCTGAATGTTCTGAATCCCCTTACGGCCGAACGTAGCTCGGCGGACCACGCGAAGCCGGAACGGATCATTGCGCGGGGCGCCGACCAGCCGATGACCCCGGTGATACGCCTGCACATCGTGGACCACGATCTGCGGGTCACCCAACTCGGCCCCGTTCAGCACCGCTTGTAACCGCTCGACCAGCGCGCTGTCGCTGCGCCAGTTCGTGACCAGTGTTCGCTTTTCGCCGGCGGTTTTCGCCGCGTGCAGATAGGTGACGATATCGCCGCCACGAAACGCATAGATGGCCTGCTTCGGGTCGCCGATCAGGATCAGCGTGGACCGTCCGCTGAACGCGCGTTCGAGAACCTGCCATTGCACCGGGTCGGTGTCTTGGAACTCGTCGACCATGACGATCGGCCAGCGCTGGTGCATGCGCGCTCTGGCCGGGGAGTCGCCGGTGTCCAGCGCCTCGGCCAGCCGGCTGAGCAGATCGTCGTACCCGAGGATGCCGCGCCTACGCTTGCGGATCTCCAACTCGGACAGGACTCTTCTCGCGAAGTCGACACGCAATGCCGCAGGGGAGCCGGGTTGGGGTGCCAGGGGCCGCAGCTGCGCGCACGGGTTGTTGACCACCTTGCGGGCCATTCTGAGCGCATCCGGGTAGCTCAGTGCGGGATTGTCGCGCTGATGACCGAAATGGGCGAGATACAGATCGTCGACGATCTCGGTGATCAACTCGTCGAGGTCCTCCACCAGCGTGACACCCGCATCGGTATCACCGGCTACGCCAAGGGATTTGAGGACCAACTGGCAGAACTGATGGATGGTGGCGATCGTCGCGGCGTCGAAGCCGGCCAACGCGTCGCGCAACCGCTGCTTGCGTTCGTCGCGCTGTGTTTGGCTGCCCTCGAGCAGATGGGCGACCAGCTGGTTGTCGCCTACGGTGGTTTCGTCATCGAAAGCGACCAGCGCAGCCAGGATTTGGCAACGCACACGCTCGCGGAGTTCGAGGCTGGCCGCCCGTCCGAACGTGACGAGCAGCATCTGGTCGAGGGTGGCTCGGCCTTCGGCGATATAGCGGGTCACCAGCCCGGCCAGCGCGAACGTTTTGCCGGTGCCGGCGCTGGCTTCCAGCACCGTGGTGGACCGGTCCTTCGGAAGCGGACCCAGCAGATCGAACGGTTGCATCAGCCGGGACTCCTGGCGGCGCGCAGCATGGGCAGCCACAGACGTGCGGCGTAGGCGCCTAGACGGTTGTCCTCGCCGTCGTACTCCTCGCCCGGTCGCAGCGGTTGCATGAGTTTCGACAGCGGCGCGTACCGGCCCCAGGCGCGCTCGTGAGCGGGCGCCTTGTCCTCCCCGGGATACCGGCCGGATTTCCATCGGTATTCGGCCGGTGTCACGGGGTAGTCCCCGCTGTGCCGAGCCTCCGCCCAGGCGTAGGAAGTCTTGACAGGCAACGGGATCGGCTCGCGTCGCCCCGCGTCGTAGATCGCCACCAGCTCCCGCAGCACCTCGATCGCCGACTCCTGCGGGGGACCCAGTCCCAGCTGCCGTGGACTCGTGCCGCGCTTCGGCCGACCGATGCACACCGCCGACCAATCCCGGCCGGGGTAGTGGGCGAACAAGGCCAACAACGGGATCCACGATCCGAGTAGATGCTTGCCGTCCAGCTTGGAGTATGTCACCGACACCAGTCGGTCGCCGAACACCTCAGGCACGGTGCCGGTAAGCCGTCTGGATCCGAGGTCGATGTCGACGTCGTAGGGTTTGGCTTCGTCGCCGCGGAACTTGCGGGCGGCCGCGGCCAGCAATCCGGCCTGATCCCGGATCTCGTTCACCTTGCGCCAGCCGAGCTGACCGGGCGGCAGGGTGCCCCGGCGCCACTCCGCCTGTCTGGCCTCGTCCGGAGCCATGCCGGCCAGGATGTCGTTGAGCATCCGGTCGCCGACCGTCCATTCCTCGAGCGCGTCGATATCGACCGGCATGGCGTCGGCCACGCCGTCGACGTCCCACGGCAGTGTGTATTCGAGGGCCCGGAAAAACCCCTTGACCGGGTCCTTGAAGAAAGTGATCAAGTCGGCGAGGACGACGTCATCCGGCGGAGGCGGCGGCAGCGGTTCGCCGATGAACTGCGGCTGCGGGGCCCGTGATCCGGTGAGCGAACGGGCCGCCCGCAGGACGATCAGGTCGAAACTGAACGGCACTGCGGGCACGAGTCGGCCGGGCTGTACATTGCGAATGTCGAAGGGCTGCAACGGATGTTCGACGACGATGCGGGAGCGGACCTTTTCCTGCGTCGTGACGTCCAGGGTGTCGAGCAGCTCGGCCAACGGTACCGCGGGTGGTCGACGCTGACCCGAGTATTCGTTGGCGCCGGTGTAGGTGATGACCAGATGTGTGGTGGCCGCGCCGATGGCGTCGAGCAGCAGTTGGCGGTCTTCGGAACGGATGTCACGCTCACCGGTCAGCGGGCGGCGGGCCAGGACGTCGTCACCGTCGACGACACCGAGTCGCGGGAACACGCCGTCGTCGAGTCCGACCAGGCAGATCACCCGGTGCGGAACCGAACGCATCGGGACCATGGTGCAGACGGTCAGGGTGCCGGTGCGGAAGTTGGCGCGGGTGGGCCGGCCGGCGAGGTGACGCTGCAGCAACGCGCGGATGTCGGTCAGCCGCATCGGGGTTTCCGACCGCATCCCCGCGGTGTGGAGCACGTCGGCGAACTCGCGCTGCATCTGGCTGGTCTGCCAGATGTCGGCGTCGTCGATGCGGGTCAACAGGGCGATACCCTCCGACAGCGCCGCCAACCACTCGCGCAACGGCCGCGTACCGGTGAGGGAGACGACCACCCGCTGCAACCGGTCGACGAATTCGGCGAATCGACCCACCAATTCGATGCTGTTGCTGCCGACGTCGTCGAGCGGCAACGTCGAATCGATCCAGGCGTGCGAGGCCTCCGACATCGCGACGCCGGCCAGCACCCGGTCGATGCCGAATCGCCAAGTGTTGTGGACGAAGTCGACGCCAAACGGCTGCCGGTGCTCTCGGTCGAAACCCCATCGGATGTTCGCCTGCCGGACCCAGCTGGTGATGTCCTCGAGATCGTCGTCGCTGAAGCCGAACCGGGCGCGCACCGGTGTCGCCTGGGCGAGGTTGAGCACCTCACTTGCGGTGGCACGACCCCCGGCCAACGCAAGCAGCTGCGAAGCGACACCCAGCAGCGGATTGGTCTGCAACAGGGAACGGTCGGCCAGGCGCACCCGCAGCCGATGCCCGGGATGCGAGTCGTGGATCACGTCACCCATACCGAAGTCCGCGACGATCAACGGCGCGTAGGTCTCGATGTCCGGGCACATGACCAGGATGTCGCGCGGCTCCAGCGTCGGGTCGTCAGCCAGCAAGCCGAGCAATACCTCGCGCAGCACGTCGATCTGGCGGGCGGGACCGTGGCAGCTGTGCACCTGGATGGAGCGATCGTCGTGGGCCAACGAGCGTCCTTGCGCGCGGACGGCATTGGCCGTCAGGTCGGATTGCAGCCAGCCCAGCAGGGTGTTCGGGCGGTCGGCCCCGCCGAGCGCCTCATCGGTGGCCGGGCGGGCCGGCAACGCGCGTTGCAGTTCGCGCAGATCCCGACCCAGCGTCGCCAGCAGGGGGTGGCCTACCTTGCGATGGCTGGTGTCCTCGCGCCGCGGCAGGGCGCCGTGATCGCCGGCCAGGGACCGCCAGAGGTCGTCGCTGGGATGCGGCAGCCACAGATGCAACTCGTGATGGGTCGCCACGGCGTCCAGTAATTCGATGTCGGTGCACGCCAGCCGGGTGTGACCGAACAGCGAAAGCCGGGAAGGCAGATCGGCGCGGCCCGCACGCAAGCCGGCAACCGTCTTGGCGTGCCTGATGTGTGGCGGGTCGGCCGGAACCAGCCTCACCAAGGCTCGCCACAATTCGGGCTGCCAGGCCAGATCATCATCGAGGTCGGCTACCTCCCCGGCCAACCAGTCGACCAGCAGCCCGGGCCGTTGCCGGGCATAGGACGCGAACAACCCGGCCAGCCGGCGCGCGACCGCATACCGCCGGCCCCGACGCAATTCGGCTTCGTCGTCGACGTCGAAATGCCCGAGATGTCTTGCCAGCGTGCGGCACCACGGCTCGTCCATCGAGCAATCGATCACCTGCAGCAGCGGCCAGGTCATCGCCTCCGGCGACCACGGGTCGTCCTCGACGGTGCCGGTGATCTCGGCGATCAGCGACGCGGGATTGCGGAACGACACGCCGGCGCACACCCCGTCGCCGCGGTCCGGCGCCGACCCCAATCGGTGGGAAAGTCGCTGGCTCAACCAGCGCTCCACGCCGCGGGCCGGCACCAGCACCAGATCCTCGGCAAACGGGTCCGACGGCGGCTCGGCCAACAGTTCGGCGAGACCGTCGGCAAGGAGATCTGTCCGTTCGGCACGGTGGAGATGAAGCGCCATTGCGGGCCACCATAGACCGGGGGGCCGACAAGTGGGCACGATGGTCGCGACCGGCCCGTTCGCCGGAGCCGTCCCTCGTGGCCGCTGGTTAACGCCGCACCGTTGACGGGCATGCTGAAACCCATGAACCGAAACGAGCTCACCGAGAAGATCGTGATTGCCCGGCTGGCCAAGGGACTGAGCTGGCAGGAACTCGCCGACGCCATCGAGCGCCCGCTGCTGTGGACGACGTCGGCGCTGCTCGGTCAGCACCCGATCCCAACCGAACAGGGCAAGGTCTTGGTGGAGATCCTGGGTTTGGACGAGTCGGCGATACCGGTGCTGGCGGCGCCTCCGATCCGCGGCGGCCTGCCCGATTCGGGAGTGCCGACCGATCCGACCATCTACCGCTTCTACGAAGCCCTGCAGGTCTACGGCGGCGCGCTCAAGGAGGTCATCCACGAACAATTCGGCGACGGCATCATGAGCGCGATCAACTTCAGTATGGACCTGCAAAAGAAGCCGCATCCGTCGGGCGATCGCGTCGTGGTCACCTTCGACGGCAAATTCCTTCCCTACCAATGGACTTCGGCACAGGACTGAAGCCCGCCAAGGAGAGACGATGACGAAACGACGTTCCAGGATGCCGCGTCGCAAACCCGTCGACCTGGTGCTGTCCGGCGGCGGTGTGAAGGGTGTCGGATTGGTAGGGGCCGTGGTCGCCGTGATGGACGCGGGCTACGCGGTGAAACGCGTGTCGGGTGTCTCCGCCGGTTCGCTGGTCGGTTCGATCCTGGCCGCAGCGTCCAACGGCGACCAGTTGACCACCGACCAGATCAAGGAGATCGCGCTCACCCTGCCGTATCAGAGATTCCGCGATACCGGACCGGTCGGGCACCTGCCCGTGGTCGGACAGGCCTGGGGACTACTGCGCGAAAACGGCTTGTACAAAGGCGATTTCGCCCACGAATGGATCCGCGGGGAGCTGAAGAACCTCGGCGTCACGACGTTCGGTGACCTCGCCCTGAACGACCGCCAGATCAGTGCCGAGCGCCGCTACCGGTTGGCGGTCACCGTCACCGACATCACGACCGGACAACTGGTGCGACTGCCCTGGGACTACCAGCGGCTGTACGGGCTGGATCCCGACGAGCAGTCGGTGGCCGACGCGGTGCGCGCGTCGATGTCGATTCCGTTCTACTTCCGGCCGGTCACGTTGACCAGTTCCGAGGGACTCACCTCGACGCTCGTCGACGGCGGCGTGCTGTCGAACTTCCCGATCGACTCGTTCGACCGACCCGATTGCAGGCCGCCGCGCTGGCCGACGTTCGGTATCACGGTGGTGCCCGATCTCCCCGAAGGCAACGACCAGTTGATCCCGGGGCTGGGCGCGCTGCGCCTGCTGGGTCCGCCGTCGGTGCTGCTCGAGCAGCTGATCACCACAATGTTCGTCGGCCACGACCAGACTTATCTGAACCAGCCCTGGGTCAGTGCCCGCGCGATCCGGGTCGATTCGACCGCGGTCAACTTCCTGGATTTCGGGATCTCGCGCCGGGACGCGGAAGCGTTGTACGACAAGGGATATGCCGCGGCCCAGGCGTTCCTGTCGACCTGGAACTGGGTCGAGTACCTCGAACAGTTCCGGCAGTACCAGTAGCCGTCGGGCGATCAGCTCGTCAAAATCTGCGGTGAGAGCTCCTTGAGCATCGCATTCGCCCAGCGCATCTGCCGTAACGTCTCGGGATGGCACCGCGAGGTCACGTCCAGCAGTTCCTCGTCTTTGGCAGCCTGGGCCGCCTGGCTGAGCAGTTCCCAGTCGAGGGACACTCCTGCGGCCAATCGGTGGACGTGGCGCAGTTCAGCCAAGAGCAGCAGTGCGGGTTCGGGGCGGTGTCGCAACATCTCACTCAGTGCGGACTGGTACCGGCCGGCGAGGGCTGAGGTGCGCGGCGTCGCGGACAGTCGCACGCCGTAGTGACGGCCGTGCTCGGCCAGCGCCCGCAGATGGCTCTGGGACCAGCCGGCGAGGTCTTGCGCCAGATGAGAGATGTCCTGATCGGACCGGTGCCGTGCCGCGATGCCGTTGAGCGTGCGCGCCAGTCTGCGTTCCGAGCGGTGCAGTTCACGGATTGCCAACTTGAGTTTCATCGTCGACCTGCCTGTCGATCTGCCGGTCGGCATGCCTGCACCTGTGCTGCGGCGGTCTTGAAGATGGGTTGCTTGGACACCGGGTCCCAATCGGTCAGGGTGAGTTCGTTGCCGGCTCGGTGGTGGCCCTGGCCGCCCGCGTCCCAGTAGCCGTAATGGAAGGGCACGAACAGCACGCCCGGACGGATCCGCCCGATCCGGGCGGCGCAAATGATGCAGCCACGCGCTGTGGTTACTTCGACGAGTTGACCTTCTTGAATGCTCAGATGCTGGGCATCGGGTTCGGAGATCTCTACCCAGACCTCCGGTGCGGCACGCTGAAGTTCCGGTGTCCGTGCGGTCTTGGTGCGGGTGTGGAAGTGGTAGACGGTGCGTCCGGTGATCAGCACGAACGGATAGTCGCCGGACGGCTTCTCGTGCGGCGGAATGTATTCCGCAGCCTTGATGATCGCTTTGCCGTACGGGTTCATGGCCCGGTATTCGGTGGGTTCCAACGGTGCGCCGGTGATCAGGTCCTTCCCGTAGGCCTCGCAGTATCCCGGGTCTGCCCAGAACTCCCCGTTGCAGTAGAGACGTTCGGTCCCGTCGGGATGCTCTGCGTTGCAAGGCCATTGGATTCCGCTGCCGCCGCGCAGTTTGGTATATGTGAGGCCGGTGTAGTCACAGGGACGACCCGCGCTGCACTTCTTCCAAGCCTCGAACGCCGATTCGGCGTCATTCCAGTAGACCAGTGGCCGGTCGTCTTTGTTGCGAAAGTCCATGCGCCGCGCGTAATCCAGGAAAATGTCCAGATCCGAGCGGGCCAGACCTGGTGGCTCGACGGCCTTTTCGGATATGTGCACGGTCCGGTCGGCATTGGTGAAGGTCCCGGTCTTCTCGCCCCAGGCCGCCGCCGGCAACACCACGTCGGCCAGTTCGGCGGTCTCGGTCAAGAAGATGTCCTGGACGACGAGGAACAGCCGGTCCTGGGAAAGTATCGTGCGGATGCGTGCCAGTTCCGGCAGAGACACCGCTGGGTTGGTCGCGGTGACCCAGAGCATGCGCAACGTGCCCTCTTCGGCGAAGCGAAACATCTGCATCGCGTGCGTGGGCGGCGCGTAGTGCGGAATCTGTTGTGGCTCGACGTTCCAGAGCTGGGCGAGTTCGGCGATGTGATCGGGGTTCGCCCAATTGCGAAACCCGGCGAGGTCGCCGTCGGCACCACACTCGCGGGTGTTCTCCGCAGTGGGTTGCCCGTTCATCTGCAGAATCCCGCAGCCCGGCCGCCCGAGCATGCCTCGCACCAGATGGATGTTGTTGACCTGAACGCTGGCAGCCGTGGCCTGGTGGGACTGGTAGAAGCCCTGCAACACCGTGGAAAGCAGTCGGTCGGCAGTACCGAGAAGCCGTGCAGCACAACGAATGTCATCAGCTTCGACACCGCAGATCTCGGCCGCGCGGCTTGGCGGGAACTCGGCCACCCGGCGACGCAGCTCGTCAAAACCGACCGTGTGCGCGGCGATGTAGTCGTGGTCCACCCAGTCGTGGGCGAGGATCTCGTGCAACAGCGCATTCATCAGCGCGACATTGGTGCCGGGCAGCGGCGCCAGATGGACGGTGGCGTGCTCGGCGACGGGAGTGCACCTCGGGTCGACGCACACGATCGCCGGCGGGTCGGATCCGGCCAGTCGATCCAGCATCCGTGCCCACAACACGGTCTGTGTTTCGGCGACGTTGTGACCGAACAGCGCGATGACGTCGGCGTGGTCGACGTCGGCGTACGAACCTGGCTGCCCGTCGCATCCGAACGATTCCTTGAGGGCCTCAGCGGCCGTGGCGGTGCACAACCGGGTGTTGCCGTCGACGTGGTTAGTCCCGATCGCCGCGTGCGAGATCACCGCCTGCGTGTAGTACTCCTCGAGAAAGAGCTGCCCGGAGGTGTAGAAGCCGATCGCGCGGGGCCCCAGCTCATTCAGAAGTTCCTTGCTACGCGCGACGATCCGCTCCATCGCGGTGTCCCAGTCGGTGGGCTGCAACTGGCCGCCAACGCGCACGAGGGGAGTGGTGAGCCGGTCTGACGAGGCGTTGGCCTGCCAACCGAACAGATCCTTCGGATCCAGCCGGCCGCGGTTCACCCGGTCCGCCACCCGGCCCCGCACCCCGACCATGCGATCGTCCTTGACAGCGATGTCGAGGCCGTCGCCGTTGGAATGCAACACCGCTGCGGACTGCACCCAACGGTCCACGGACCCGACACCGGGGGCGAGGAATTCGTCGAAGCGCTCAGGCCACTGCTCGCCCGCTCCGTACGGAGTCCGCGTTCCCCATGGGTCGGCAATGCGATCCACCGCCATGACGGACGCTTACCCGGCGGCGGGTGGTCGAAACGCTGCAGCCGGGTGTCTAGCTCAGAGCCCGAACTCCTTCTCGATCCCGTCGATGCCGGCACGGATCGCTTTGAGCGCGTCCCTGCGGGCACGCAACTTGGTCGCGGCATGAGCCTGCTGATTGAGGCGGGCGAATTCGTGCGCGGCTTCCTCGGCGCGGGCGACCACCATGTCCGGCAGCGCCATCTCGTCGATGAGCCCGCCAGCCAGCGCGGTCTCCCCGAAGAATGTCTTGGCCAGGCCGGTGGCCTGTTGGTAAGCCGCGCGCGTCAGGCGCAACTGCAGGATCTCCAAAGCGGCCCACGGGATGACCATCCCGATGGCGACCTCGTTGGCCTGAATGTTGTAGGCGTGGGCGGCAATTCGGTGATCGCCGGAGCACAGCAGGAACGCGCCCATCGCAATGGCCGGGCCAGTGCAGGCCATCACGACCGGCTTGGGGTAGGACAGCAGCCGGTACGCCAGCTCGAATCCGCCGCGCAGCATGTCGATTGCGGGCTGCGCTTCACCGGACGTCAGGATTTTCAGGTCGAATCCGCCGCTGAACACCCGCTCGTTGCCCGTGATCACCAGCGCCCCGACGTTGTCGCTGTCGGCCTGGTCGATGGCGTCGTTGAGGGCCTGCTGCATGCCGGGACCCAGTGCGTTGACTTTGCCGTCGTCCATCCGGATCACCCCGATCGATTGGTCGTGGGTGTAGACGACCGGACCGCTCATGGGTGACTCCTTCGCTGCGGGCAACGGGGTCGATTCTTACACGCGCTGGCTGCGGTGCTTACCCAGCTCGTTCTCGGCGTCGCCCCAGCGCAGACTGACGTCGGTGGGCTCGTCGAGCTGCCGGGTCCGCCACCGGTCCTGGGTTTCCTGAACGGCGCGGTTGATGCGGTCGATCTCGCCGCGGAACACCTCCGGGCGGGTCTCCTTGCTGGCGTAGTGGAAGTAGGTCAGCAGGCTGCGCAGCAACTCCAGCTTCTGCTTCTCCCGCTTGGCCAGGTCGTGCGTCGTCATCAACTCGATGCGCTGAACCGGCGGCAGCGCATCCCAGTCCAGCACCACCTTGGTCTGCAGGGGGCGCCGGTCCCGCTGCCAGAACCTCCAGCCGCGCGGCGACTCGGGACGGTCGTAGTAGGTCACCGTGCCTTCGAAGCGGGACTCGACGCCGTGGCCGATCTCGGCGCGGTCCAGCGCCGAATCCCACACCATCCGCCACTCCTGGCCGGGAGCCAGCGTCGGCAACTCCCGGGGCAGCTGAAGCTCCACCACGTCGGCGTAGCCGTCGGAAGCATTCTCGTACTCGGCGACAGTCGGGGGGTGCGGAAAGTTGAACCGAACGTCGTAGGCCGCGGTGCGCCCGAAATTGCGCACGACCAGTTCGATGACGTGCCAGTCCGCGACGTGCGGCTCCATCAACATGCCGACGTAGGGCCTGGTCTTCTCGGCGGCCAGGGCACGGTTCCGTTGCAGTTGCCGGTGGGTGAAGATCAGCGCGGCGACGCCCAGCGCCAGAGCCGCCCACGCGGCCCACGCCAGCCAGGTGCTGGACTCCACGTCCTCGATCCCGTGCCAGCTGCCTTGGACCCACCCCATGGAATCCGCCCTCCGCTCGCCGAATATAGCTGTGATGATCGTAGAGGGGCTTCCTGTGTATTGCTGCCAGACCTATCGACCGTGCACAGAATAATTCTCTGTGTTCGCCGGAGTGGTCAGCCGCCCATCAGCATCCGCCATTGGTCGAGGTTGGCGGGGCGGTACACGTAGTTGGTGCGTTTGACCTCCGACAGCGCGGCGCTCGGATCCGCCGCATACCAGTGCCCGGGGAAAACCGTCGGGTCACCCGGGAGCGTGGCGAGCTGCTGCAGGCTGCGATACATCTCGTCGGAATCGCCGCCGGGGAAATCGGTCCGCCCGCACCCTTCCAGGAACAGCGTGTCTCCGGCGACCAGCCGTCCGTCGAGCAGGAAACACTGGCTGCCCGGTGTGTGACCCGGTGTATGCAGCAACTCGATCTCGATGTCGCCGATGCTGATCTTGTCCCGGTGTTCGTGGGTGGTCAGGTCAGTCATCGGGATGCCGGTGATCCGGGAAACCCACAGCGCCTCATGGGTATTGACGTGCACCGGCACGTTCACCCGCTCCAGCAACTCGGCCAGACCTTTGAGCTCGAATCCCATCATCGAGCCGCCGATGTGGTCCGGGTGGTGGTGCGTCACCAACACTCCGGACAGATGCAGGCCGTCGGCTTCCAAGGCGTCGACCAGATCGTTTGCGGCGTAGGCCGGGTCGACCACGACGCAGTCACCGGTCTGACGGTCACCGATCAGGTAGGCGAAGTTGCGCATCTGGGCGGCGATCGGGTCGCCGGCGGCGAAGTCGCGACCCGAGAGCAATTGGCGGAAATAGAGGCGTTCCGAGTCAGGCACGTCACCAGGGTATGGGGCGCCGGAAATGCGGCTCAACCTGGCCTTCAACCAGGTGCGGGGCACCTGCGTAGTGAGTAAAGTTGGTACATGCTGAAGAGGGTCGAAATCGTGGTTGACGACTCTTTGCTGCAAGAGGTCATCCACAAGCACCACCTGGCCGACGCGCGCGAAGCGGTCTATCTCGCGCTGAAGGCTTTGCTCGACGACGCGGACAACATGGAGCACGAACCGCAGGACGAAGAATACGACGAGTTCAGCGACATGGGTGCCTGGCGTCTGCACCCGAGCAGCGGCTCCGTCTGACCCCGTCGCCGACCGGCGGTTTGGTGACGTTGTGCGCCAGGTTGTACCCTCTCTTGAGCCCTTGAAGCGCACCCGCACGACTGGTCGCTACGGGTGACGGCCCCCTTAGCTCAGTCGGTAGAGCGTTTCCATGGTAAGGAAAAGGTCAACGGTTCGATTCCGTTAGGGGGCTCGGCGGACGCCGAGCAAGGCGGACGGCACGTACCAGAGGCGATGTAGCTCAGTCGGTTAGAGCGAACGACTCATAATCGTTAGGTCGCCGGTTCGAGTCCGGCCATCGCTACAAGACAACATTGGGACTTCGAAAGAGATTCGAGAGAGAAAACTCATGGCTTCCAGTACCGACGTCCGGCCGAAGATCACCCTGGCGTGCGAGGTGTGCAAGCACCGCAACTACATCACCAAGAAGAACCGCCGCAACGACCCGGACCGGCTCGAGCTGAAGAAATTCTGCCCGAATTGCGGCAAGCATCAGGGCCACCGCGAGACGCGGTAACTGCGCAGGTGCCCACAATCTGAGTAGTTAGGTTCAAAAGCCGTGCCGTTGAGCGCAGACATCGTCGGGATGCACTATCGCTACCCCGACCATTACGTGGTCGAACGGGAGAAGATCCGCGAGTACGCCGTCGCGGTTCAGAATGACGACGCCGCATTCTTCACCGAGGAAGCCGCCGCCGAACTGGGCTACTCGGGCCTGGCTGCCCCGCTGACCTTCATCTGCGTCTTCGGGTACAAGGCCCAGTCGGCCTTCTTCGATCACGCGAATATCGCGATCTCCGACGAGAAGATCGTGCAGATCGACCAGATCCTGAAATTCGAGCGTCCGATCGTGGCGGGCGACAAGCTTTATTGCGATGTCACCGTAGATTCAGTACGCGAGGCGCACGGTACGCAAATCATCGTGACCAAGAACATCATCACCAACGAAGCCGGTGAGATCGTTCAGGAGACTTACACAACTCTGGCGGGTCGCGCCGGCGAGGACGGAGAGGGATTTTCTGATGGCTCTGCGTGAGTTCAGTTCGGTGCAGGTGGGTGACCAGCTCCCGGAGCGGACCTACCCGCTGACCCGCCAGGACCTGGTCAACTACGCCGGGGTGTCTGGTGACCTGAACCCCATCCACTGGGACGACGAGATCGCCAAGGTGGTGGGGCTGGACACCGTGATCGCGCACGGCATGTTGACGATGGGAATCGGCGGCGGTTACGTCACCTCGTGGGTCGGGGATCCCGGTGCCGTGACCGAATACAACGTGCGCTTCACCGCGATCGTCCCGGTGCCCAACGACGGCAAGGGCGCCGAGCTGGTGTTCAGCGGCCGGATCAAGTCCGTCGACCCGGAGAGCAAGTCGGTGACCATCGCCCTGACGGCCACCACCGGGGGCAAGAAGATTTTCGGCCGGGCCATCGCCTCGGCGAAGTTGGCATAGCGGATGGCACTCAAGACCGACATCCGCGGAATGACCTGGAAATATCCAGATTATTTCGAGGTGGGACGCGAACAGGTGCGTCAGTTCTCCCGCGCGGTCAAGAGCGACCACGAGGCGTACTACAACGAAGCCGCGGCCGCCGAATTCGGCTACGACGGCATCCTCGCCCCACTGACCTTCGTGTCGATCCTTGCCAAATTGATCCAAGACGATTTCTTCCGCAATGTCGACGTGGGCTTCGAGACCATGCAGATCGTGCAGGTCGACCAGAAATTCGTCTACCACAAGCAGATCAAAGTCGGCGACAAGCTGTATGGCAGCCTGCGCATTGAATCGGTCGACGAGCGTTTCGGCGCCGACATCGTCGTCACGAAGAACTTCTGTCACAACCAGGACGGCGAGCTGGTTCTGGAGGCATACACGACCCTGATGGGCCACGAAGGCGACAACTCGATTCAGCTCAAATGGGACAAGGAATCGGGCCAGGTCGTCAGGACCGCGTAATTAGTATCTGGGACCTGCGTGGATGTACACTCGGACCTCGGGTTTTCCCATCACCAGCGCGCTGTCCGTCGGTTCGCAGTACCGAACGGGGAGCGCGCGAGTCATGTAAGCCCGCAAAGGGGCGTAGCTCAACTGGCAGAGCAGCGGTCTCCAAAACCGCAGGTTGCAGGTTCAAGTCCTGTCGCCCCTGCTGAACGACGCGTCTGGTGACGACGCAGGCCGGCATGGCCTGAGGAGGAGCCGGACCGGAGGGGTGTCGTGCCATGGTGGACACTGGGAAGAGTGGCCATCCGCGAGGCACGGCCCGCGGGACAGCAGACGAACGAAGGAGCGTGCGGTGAGCGACGAAGGCGACGTTGCCGACGACGCCGCAAGCGACGGCGGTGACACCGACGACAGCGGTGGTCGTACGGCCGTGGTGACCAAGGCAGCGGCGCGGCCGCAACGGCCGACGGGCAAGCGGTCCCGTCAGCGCGCGGTGACGGTCGACGAAGACGGCGACGACGAGTCAACCGCGGTCGACCTCGCCAAGAAGGAGTCGGGCAAGAAAGACACCGGCAAGACTGCCAAAGGTAAGTCGGTTCAGAAGGACAAGGCCAAGAAGTCGAAGAAGGCCGGTTCGTCCAGCACGGTCAACCCGTTCGTTTTCGTCTACAACTACCTCAAGCAGGTTGTGGCCGAGATGCGCAAGGTGATTTGGCCCAACCGCAAGCAGATGCTCACCTACACCTCGGTGGTGCTGATCTTCCTGGCCTTCATGGTTGCGCTGGTATCCGGCGCGGACCTGGGCTTGAGCAAGCTCGTGCTGCTGGTGTTCGGCTGAGACTTTCCAGTAATAGAGAGGACTGAAAACCGTGACTACCTTCGACGGTGACACGTCCGCGGGTGAGGCGGTCGACGTGCAGGAGGCCCCGGAAGACGCCGCGACTCCGGCCGAGGAGGTCGACCCGGCCGCCGCGCTCAAAGCGGAGCTGCGCGCCAAGCCCGGCGACTGGTACGTCATCCACTCCTACGCGGGTTACGAGAACAAGGTGAAAGCCAACCTCGAAACCCGGGTGCAGAACCTCGACGTCGGCGACTACATCTTCCAGGTGGAGGTGCCCACCGAAGAGGTCACCGAGATCAAGAACGGCCAGCGCAAGCAGGTCAACCGCAAGGTGCTGCCCGGCTACATCCTGGTGCGGATGGACCTCACCGACGACTCGTGGGCCGCGGTGCGCAACACGCCCGGGGTGACCGGGTTCGTCGGCGCGACGTCGCGCCCGTCGGCGCTGTCGCTGGACGACGTGGTGAAGTTCCTGCTGCCGCCGGGGTCGGCCAAGAAGGCCGCCAAGGGCGCGGCCAGCACCGCCGCAGCTGCGGAAACGGGCGGTCTGGAGCGTCCGGTCGTCGAGGTCGACTACGAGGTCGGCGAATCGGTGACGGTGATGGACGGGCCGTTTGCCACGCTGCCGGCCACCATCAACGAGGTCAACGCCGAACAGCAGAAGCTCAAGGTGCTGGTCTCCATCTTCGGCCGCGAAACACCGGTCGAGCTGACCTTCAGCCAGGTCTCCAAGATCTAGCCCGCCGGGCAATCGATTTCAGGAAGGAACGTAGAACACTCATGGCCCCGAAGAAGAAGAAAGTCGTCGGGCTGATCAAGTTGCAGATCACCGCCGGGCAGGCCAACCCTGCCCCGCCGGTCGGTCCCGCGCTCGGCCAGCACGGCGTCAACATCATGGAGTTCTGCAAGGCGTACAACGCCGCGACGGAGAACCAGCGCGGCAACGTGATCCCGGTGGAGATCACGGTCTACGAGGACCGCAGCTTCACGTTCGCGTTGAAGACGCCGCCCGCGGCCAAGCTGCTGCTCAAGGCGGCCGGTGTGCAGAAGGGCTCGGCGGAGCCGCACAAGACCAAGGTCGCCAAGGTCACCTGGGACCAGGTCCGCGAGATCGCCGAGACCAAGAAGACCGACCTCAACGCCAACGACGTCGACGCCGCCGCCAAGATCATCGCCGGCACCGCCCGGTCGATGGGCATCACCGTCGAATAGTTCTCGACACAGCAGAACGCGTGGGAGGGCCAGCTTCGGCCCGATCAACCACGAACCCAACACAGATTGGACAGGTCAATGAGCAAGAACAGCAAGGCATACCGCGCGGCCGCCGAGAAGGTGGACCGCAGCAACCTCTACACCCCGCTGCAGGCGGCCAAGCTGGCCAAGGAGACGTCGTCGACCAAACAGGACGCAACCGTCGAGGTGGCGATCCGGCTCGGCGTCGACCCGCGCAAGGCCGACCAGATGGTCCGCGGCACGGTGAACCTGCCGCACGGCACCGGTAAGACGGCGCGGGTCGCGGTGTTCGCGGTCGGTGAGAAGGCCGATGCTGCCGTCGCCGCGGGGGCTGACATTGTCGGCAGCGACGACTTGATCGAGAAGATCCAGGGCGGCTTCCTGGACTTCGACGCCGCGATCGCCACCCCCGACCAGATGGCCAAGGTGGGGCGTATCGCCCGGGTGCTGGGCCCGCGTGGCCTGATGCCCAACCCCAAGACCGGGACCGTCACGCCCGACGTCGCCAAGGCCGTCAGCGACATCAAGGGCGGCAAGATCAACTTCCGCGTCGACAAGCAGGCCAACCTGCACTTCGTCATCGGCAAAGCGTCGTTCGACGAGAAGAAGCTGGCCGAGAACTACGGCGCCGCGCTGGACGAGGTGCTGCGGCACAAGCCGTCGTCGTCCAAGGGGCGCTACTTGAAGAAGGTGACCGTGTCGACCACGACGGGCCCCGGCATCCCGGTGGACCCGTCGATCACGCGCAACTTCACCGCCGAGGGGTAGGTTTTTCTGCGCGAGCAGCTAACCAGGGGGCTGCGCCCCGCCGTGGAGGATGAAAATTCTGCGGTGTGGTTCGGCTTGGTGG
>NZ_JCALCF010000027.1:0-79430 GCF_059812185.1 Mycobacterium sp. NGS67 | reverse complement strand
CCTAGTCCCTGCGGTTCGCCATCCAGCTGCGATGCTTGATGGCCGCCTTACGCGCGGCCTTCGAAAGCGCCTTGTCCGACAGGTGATGCCCTAGCGCATCGAGCACCACGGCGGTCTCGGGCGCGGCATGACGCCACAGGTCCTCGAGCACCTGCAACGGTTCGTCCAGTTTGGCGAAAAAGCTGCGGAGTTTCTCCGGGTTGTCCACCTCGATTGCCAGCGAGTCAACCAATACCGTGACGTCGATGAAGCTGCCGAGGGTCGCCGCGTCGGCGCGCTCGCGGGAGATCAACCACAGCGCCGCATGTCCGGCGACCGCAGTGTCCAAGAGTTGACGAATGATCGGCTCGGATGTCTCTACGTCGAACGAATCCAGCGCCGCGAAGCCCGTAATCCGACTCGCCGCGTCATCGGAAGCCACGATGGCCTGGGTAAGCATCTGCACCCGCTCGGCCGGCGACCGGGACGGTTGCCAACCGGCCATCAAGGCGTCGCAGCTGTCCGGCATCGACACCATCGCGGCGAGCAATGTGCTGGCGTCGCTATCGGCTACGTCCTCCGCCTGCCGCAGGACGTAGCCGGCCTGGTCGAGAAAGTCGGGCAACACATGACGACCAAGCGCGGTCAGTGACACGGTGCCATCAGTCCAATAGCCCCCATACCGATGCGGTACCTCCACGCGGTCGGCCCACCGCACTGCGCCGGTTTGCTCGAGAATCTCGAAAATGCGGCTCATACAGTCCCCGACGAACCTGTCCATCAGGTTTGCATCGTCCTGCAACTGATCGTCGGTGACGGAACGGGCCCACTGCAGAATCGAATCGAACGAAAGTTGGGAGTTCCCAGGTGCGAGCAGCGGGGCCAGCCAATGCACGACCCCGTCGTCGAGCAACTCGTGGAGGTCGTCGAAATACGGATAACCGCCGGCATAGCGCAACTGCAGGGGCCCGAACTCGATGATCGTCGCAACGAGTGTCTTCGCTCGCTGCAGGATCGAGTGGGCGTTCCACGCCTTGACTGGAACCAAACGGCGCTGATGCACCCGGACCGCCCCGACGACTTTCGCGATGTCCAGGACGAAATTCAACCCGGGCAAATTGGCCGTAGTGTGTGTCCGCCAGGTCTTGTCGCCGATCTGCGGGTCCATCTCGTCGCCGGTGTCGAGCAGTTCTATCAACGCCCGACCATCGGCTAACTTCAGATTTCCTTTGGCCGTCAAGGCTTTTCCGCCCGGGCCGAGATAGTCGCGCAGCGCATCGAGCTTGGCCATCAGTGGCGCCGCCGCGGCAGCAGCCTCCACGTCGGCCATTGGCGGCGCGACGTAGACGAACGGCAACTCGTATGGCTCGGCCGGAGCCGCTTCGGGCTCTTCGCCCTCGAAGAATCTGTCGGTGAGCGCTCTGCGCTGCTCGAACGGCAGCGCGTTGAACTCGTTCATCCGCGCGTCCAGCGCGGCCTGCACCTCGGACTCGGACAGTTCGGACAGATCCAAACCATCCAGTAATGATTTGCCCATGCCGAAGTTGGCGGGATCGCTCATCTCTTCTCGCATACTCGCGACGAGATCTACGGCCAAGCGCCCGAGTCGGTTCGCCCGATCCACACCGCCGACCAACCGGCCACTGCGGGCCATGAAGTCGAAGTAGACAGAGACCGCTTCGCACAACTCGTGGGCGCTGTCGGCTGCACGAGCGACCTTGCGGGGACACCACTCGAGCAGAAATTCAGTGACGTCGCTGGCGGAGAACTCGTCGAGCTTGCGGTTGGAGTAGTGGTAGCGCCAATCCAGGAAGAGCTGGATGTCGGACGTCAGTCCGTCCGGCACGTCTCCAGAACCGCCGAGTTCATAGAGCAACTCGTCCCGGACCGCGTAATAGGCATCGTCGTCCCCGGCCTCGAAACGCAATCGCACCGCTGCGACATTAGTCGCACAGGCCGCCGGATGCTTACAGGTACTGACCCAAGTTCGACTCGGTGTCGATGGCCCGCGACGCGCTCGACGACTTACCCGTGACCAGCGTGCGGATGTAGACGATCCGCTCGCCCTTCTTGCCCGAGATCCGTGCCCAGTCATCGGGGTTGGTGGTGTTGGGCAGGTCCTCGTTCTCGGCGAACTCGTCGACGATCGAGTCGAGCAGGTGCTGGATGCGCAGACCCGGCTGCCCGGTCTCCAGCACAGATTTGATCGCGTTCTTCTTCGCGCGGTCGACCACGTTCTGGATCATCGCCCCGGAGTTGAAGTCTTTGAAGTACATGACCTCCTTGTCACCGTTGGCGTAGGTGACCTCCAGGAACCGGTTGTCGTCGATCTCGGCGTACATCCGCTCGACGACCTTTTCGATCATCGCGGCAATGCAGGCCGACCGGTCGCCGTCGAACTCGGCCAGATCGTCGGCGTGCACCGGCAACGTCTCCACCAGGTACTTGGAGTAGATGTCCTGTGCCGCTTCGGCATCCGGGCGTTCGATCTTGATCTTGACGTCGAGACGGCCGGGCCGCAGGATCGCGGGGTCGATCATGTCCTCCCGGTTGGAGGCGCCGATCACGATGACGTTCTCGAGCCCCTCCACGCCGTCGATCTCAGACAGCAGCTGCGGGACCACGGTGGTCTCGACGTCCGACGAAACGCCGGTGCCGCGGGTGCGGAAGATCGAGTCCATCTCGTCGAAGAACACGATGACGGGTGTGCCCTCCGAAGCCTTCTCCCGCGCACGCTGGAAGATCAGCCGGATGTGGCGCTCGGTCTCACCGACGAACTTGTTCAGCAGCTCGGGACCCTTGATGTTGAGGAAGTAGGACTTCGCCTCGCGGGCGTCGTCGCCGCGCAAATCAGCCATCTTCTTGGCCAGCGAGTTGGCAACGGCCTTGGCGATCAGCGTCTTACCGCAACCGGGGGGGCCGTAGAGCAGCACACCTTTGGGCGGCCGCAGTGCGTACTCCCGGTAAAGGTCCTTGTGCAGGAACGGCAGCTCGACGGCGTCGCGGATCTGCTCGATCTGGCGGGTGAGGCCGCCGATGTCGGAGTAGCTGACGTCGGGAACTTCTTCGAGCACCAGGTCCTCGACCTCGGCCTTGGGGATGCGCTCGAACGCATAGCCGGCTTTGGTGTCGACCAGCAACGAGTCGCCGGGCCGCAGCCGGCGCGGCCGGCTGTCGTCGTTGAGGGCGTCGGGGTGGCCTTCTGGCAGATCCTCGGCGACGAGCGGCTCGGCCAGCCACACGATGCGCTCCTCGTCGGCGTGACCGACCACCAACGCGCGGTGACCGTCGGCGAGCACCTCGCGCAGCGTGGAGATCTCGCCGACGGATTCGAACGTCCCGGCCTCGACGACGGTGAGGGCTTCGTTGAGCCGGACCGTCTGCCCCTTCCGCAGCACGGTGGTGTCGATGTTCGGCGAGCAGGTCAGGCGCATCTTGCGACCCGAGGTGAACACGTCGACGGTTTCGTCCTCGTGAGTGCCGAGCAGGACGCCGTAGCCGCTGGGCGGCTGCCCCAACCGGTCGACTTCCTCCCGCAACGCCAACAGTTGTTGGCGGGCCTCTTTAAGAGTTTCCATTAATTTGGAATTGCGCGCGGCAAGGGAGTCGATTCGGGCTTCGAGTTGGTGCACATCGCGGGCAGAACGCGCCGAGCCTTGATGCGCGACCGCGTTGTCCAACTGTTCGCGCAGAACGGCGGCCTCGCGGCGCAGCTGTTCTAGTTCGGCAGCATCGTCGCTGGACAGGGGAATATCGCGGGATGTCTTGAAGGCTTCAGAACGCTCTGAGTCACCCATGTTGCGCTCCTTTCCCGCACCAGGAATGGCGTGGCGGATACATCCAAGCTACCGGCCAACGGCGTTCGATGTGCGCAGTCAAATGCCGTTGAAAAGTTACAAGTTGGGTCACGCTGGTAATCTCTGCTTCTACTCGGGCCGAGCGAAAGGACTTCTGTGACCGTGAAATCCCTAGCCACAGGCATTCTGATCGGCACGGCACCGGGCGTTGCGGGCCCGGGTGTGACTTACGTTGCATTCCGCTGTTTACCCACTTTTTGCGGCTAATCGCGACGGTCGCCGGGATGTCCCGAAACGTCTGCGTAACAGTAGGTGCCGCGATCGTCGTGGCCGCGCTGGGGGTCGTTGGATGCTCACGTGACACGGCGAAGACGATGGACTCGGCAAACACGCCGCCTCCGCCCCCGATGTCGAGCACCGCGGCAGCCCAGCCCAACGCCCCCCTGCCGACGCCCGAGAACCTCTCCGACGTGTTGTCCCGCCTGGCCGACCCGGCGGTGCCGGGCAGCAACAAACTGGACTTGGTGCAGGGGTCGGGCCCGGAGACCGTCGGCGCCCTCGACCGGTTCACCAACGCCGCCCGTGACGGCGGCTACCTGCCGATGACGTTTGTCGCGAACAACATCGCCTGGTCGAGTCAGAACCCATCCAACGTCATGGCCACCGTCGTGGTCACGACCGCCAATCCGCAGCACCGCGAGTTCACCTTCCCGATGGAGTTCACCGCCTTCCAGGGGGGTTGGCAGCTGTCCCGCAAGACCGCCGAGATGTTGCTGGCGATGCAGAATGCGGGGACGTTGCCACCGACGTCACCGCCGCCACCGACGTCACCGCCGCCGCCGACGTCACCGCCGCCGCCCAGCCCAGAACCTAGCCCGTCGCCGACGCCCTGATCCTCGGATGTGGATCGGGTGGCTGGAATTCGACCTGTTGCTTGGTGACGTGCGCTCGCTCAAGCAGAAGCGCTCGGTCATCCGTCCAGTGGTCGCAGAACTGCAACGCAAGTTCAGTGTGTCGGCCGCCGAGATCGGAACGCAGGATCTGCACCGGCGGGCGGGCATCGGCGTGGGCTTGGTGTCGGGCGACCGGTCTCATGTGGTCGACGTGCTCGATCGGGCCGAGCGGTTGGTGGCGGGGCATCCGGAGTTCGAGTTGCTGTCGGTGCGGCGGGGATTGAACCGCAGCGACGATTAGCCGTCGCGCCCAACCCGTTTGCGCCCCAACGGAGCCGGGGCCACCGCACCGGGCGCCAACCGGCGCATGGCGATCAGGAACGCGGTGTGCCCACGCATCGAATGCTGGGGCCGCACCGCCAACCCGACCACGTTCCAGCCGCGCTGCAACGTCTCCCAGGACCGGGGTTCGGTCCAGCACTGCTGGGCCCGCACCGCTTCCACCACTTTTGAGAGCTGGGTGACGGTGGCGACGTAGATGATCAGCACACCGCCGGCGACGACCAACCGCGCCACGGCGTCCAACACCTCCCACGGCGCCAGCATGTCCAGCACCGCCCGGTCGAAGGAGCCGTCGGGCAGGTCGGAGTCGGCCAGGTCGCTGATGACCAGTTCCCAGTTGTCCGGGGGTTGGCCATAGAACGTGTTGACGTTGCGGCGGGCATGTTCGGCATGGTCGGCGCGCTGCTCATAGGAGACGACCCGTCCCTGCGGCCCGACCGCCCGCAACAACGACAATGTCAACGCACCGGAACCGGCGCCGGCTTCCAGCACCCGTGCTCCGGGGAAGATGTCGCCTTCGTGCACGATCTGCGCGGCGTCCTTGGGGTAGATCACTTGCGGGCCGCGGGGCATGGACATGACGTAGTCGACCAGCAGCGGCCGTAGCACCAGGAACAGCGCGCCGTTGCTGGATTTGACCACGCTGCCCTGGTCCAGTCCGATGATCGCGTCGTGGGCGATGCGGCCCCGATGCGTGTGGAATTCGCCGCCCGGGGTCAGCGACATCGTGTAGTGACGGCCCTTGGCATCGGTGAGCTGGACGCGCTCGCCGGCGGTGAACGGACCGGTTGCTGACACGCCGTCCAGCGTGCCAGTCGACTCGCCGACGCGAGTGCTCGGGGCCATTTGTCGGTGTCCGGTCTTAAGCTGCGGATATGACCGAACAGCTGGCGGTGGCACCACCGGTTGCGCACAGCCCGCGACCGGCGTTGTCGCCGTCGCGGGCCGCGGATTTCAAGCAGTGCCCGCTGCTGTACCGCTTCCGGGCGATCGACCGGTTGCCCGAAGCGCCGTCGACGCCACAGCTGCGCGGTTCGGTGGTGCACGTCGCGTTGGAGCAGCTCTACGGGCTGCCCGCCGGTCAGCGCGGCCCGGACACCGCATGTTCGCTGGTAGAGCCGGCGTGGGAGCAGGTGTGCGGTCGCGACCCTGCCCTGGCCGGTGATCTGGACGCCGAGCAGCGAGCGCAGCTGCTCGACGAAGCACGCGCGCTGTTGTCGGGCTACTACCGTCTGGAGGACCCGACCCGCTTCGATCCGCAATGCTGCGAGCAGCGGGTCGAGGTCGAGCTGGCCGACGGCACCTTGTTGCGCGGCTACATCGACCGGATCGACGTCGCGGCCACCGGTGAGCTGCGCGTCGTGGACTACAAGACCGGCAAAGCCCCGCCGGAGGCGCGCGCGCTGGCCGAGTTCAAGGCCATGTTTCAGATGAAGTTCTATGCGGTGGCGCTGCTGCGCTCACGCGGGGTGCTGCCCACCCGGCTGCGGCTGATCTACCTCGCCGACGGTCAGCTGCTGGATTACACACCCGACCATGACGAGTTGCTGCGGTTCGAGAAGACCTTGATGGCCATCTGGCGGGCTATCCAATCCGCCGGCCAGACAGGCGATTTCCGACCCAGCCCGTCGCGGTTGTGCGACTGGTGTTCCCATCGGGCGCTGTGCCCGGCGTTCGGCGGCACGCCACCGCCGTACCCGGGTTGGCCGACCGAACCGGCGGCATGAGCGGAAGCTTCTATCGTCGTCTGCCCGCGGCCGGCGACGGTTACCAGCGGTTCGATTCGACCGAGTTCACCCGCAGCAACTGGGGGCCCGACCTGCAGCACGGCTCCCCGCCGTTGGCGCTGCTGACCAAAATGATCGAGGAACTCGCAGCCGGGACTGGTTTGCGGATCGGCCGGCTCAGCCTGGACATCTTGGGCGCAATCCCGGTCGCGCCGGTACAGGCCCGAGCCTGGGTGGAACGACCGGGATCGCGGGTGGCGATGATGTCCGCCGAGATGCACGCCGAACGCGCCGACGGCTCCACCCGCGCCGTGGCGCGGATGTCCGCCTGGCTGATCGCGGTCTCCGACACCTCCGACGCTTCCTCCGACCGCTATCAACCGTTGCGGGAAGGCCCGGCCCAGCCGGTCCCGGACGTCTTCGCCGACGCCGGCGGCTATTTCGACGCGATCAACTGGCGGCCGCAACGCGTCGACGACGGCGCCCCGGCGGTGTCCTGGTTCAGCCCGACGGGATTCATCGTCGACGCCGAGGAGACGACGCCGCTGCAGCGGCTGGCCGCGGTGGTGGACTGCGCGAACGGCGTCGGCAAGATCCTGGACCCGAACGAATTCGCCTTCATGAACACCGACACCGTCGTGCATCTGCATCGACTGCCCGTCGGCAACGACTTCGCGCTGCGCGCCCGCGCATCCGTCGGCCCGGACGGTGCCGGGGTGACGACGGGCGAAGTCTTCGACACCGACGGCTTCGTCGGAACCTCGGCGCAGACGCTATTGATCCAGCGGCGCTAACTCCTGAAGCACAGTCGGAATCAGCTCGCTGACCGTCGGATGGATGTGCATCGTCCGCGACAGTGTCGGGTACGGAGCTTTGGCCGACATGACGTCCAGAATGCAGTGCACGGACTCGTCGCCGCCGACACCGAAGATCGCAGCGCCGAGGATCTCCTTCGTGTCGGCGTCGACCACGACCTTCATGAAGCCTTGCGTCTCACCCTTTTCCACGGCACGACCGACCCTGGTCATCGGCCGCTTGCCGACCAGCACTGTGCGGCCGGAGTCGCGGGCCTCCTTGACCGTCATGCCGGCCCGCCCCAGCGGCGGATCGATGTAGAGCGCGTAGGTGGTGATGCGGTCACTGACCCGGCGCGGGTCCCCGTCCAGCAGGTTGGCTGCCACGATTTCGAAGTCGTTGTAGGAGGTGTGGGTGAACGCGCCTTTGCCGTTGCAGTCCCCCAACGCCCAGATGTGGTCGACGTTGGTTCTGAGCTGGTCGTCGACCTCGATGAACCCTCGGGAGTTGGTCTGCACTCCGGCCGCTTCTAAGCCCAGGTCGTCGGTGTTGGGTTGCCGCCCGACCGCGATCAGCAGGTGGCTGCCGGTCACCGGGTCGGCACCGGCACTGGGAGTCAGTTGAATGTTGTTGTCGCGCTTGGCAACTCGTACATCGTCGGCGCCGGTGACGATGTCGATCCCCTCGCCTTCCAGGATCTCGCGGATGGTCGTCGAAACGTCTTCGTCCTCACGCGACGCCAGTCGCGGTCCACGCTCGACGACGGTCACACCGGCGCCGAAGCGGCGATACATCTGCGCGAACTCCAGCGCGATGTAGCTGCCGCCGACGATGATCAGATGCTCGGGCACCGTGTCGAGATCCAGGATCGACACGTTGGTCAGGTAGTCGACCTCGGACAGACCCGGAATATCGGGGACCACGGCACGGCCACCGACGTTGAGGAAGATCCGGTCGGCTTGCAGCACGTCGTCGCCCACCCGGATGGTGTGCGGATCCTCGAAACGTGCGTGCCCACGATAGAGGGTGCAGCCGTCCATGCCGTTCAGCCAGGATTGGACGCCGCTGCGGTCTTTGAGCATGATCTCGTCTTTGCGGGCCTTGACCTTGCCCATGTCGACGCTGACGTCGCCGGTACCCACGCCGTACTCGGCGCCGCGGCGCGCCAGGTGAGCGGCGTGGGCGCTGGCCACCAGCGTCTTGGTGGGGATGCATCCGTAGTTGACGCAGGTACCGCCGACGTGCTGACGCTCGATGACCGCGACCCGCTGCCCGGCGGCGGTCAGGCGCCCCGCCAGTGGTGGTCCGGCCTGGCCGGCGCCGACGACGATCGCGTCGAAGCGTTGGGTCACAAAGCCGCTGCCGCGGCGACGATCGCGAACGCGCCCAGCACCGCGACGGCGTCTTCGAGCAGGGCGATCGGCAAATCATGACCGCCGTTCTTGGCCACCAACGCCCGTCGTGCCTGGTAGCCGCCGATAGTGCCCAGCACCGCGCCGATGACACCGGCTCCGAGTGCCTCCCATTTGTGGCCCCACGCGGTGCCGATGACCGCGCCGGCGAATCCGCCCATGATCAGCCGGACCAGGAACACCGGCGTCGCGGTGCGCGGCGGGGTCTTGGGAAGCTTGTCGTTGACCAGTTCTGCGACCGCCAGCAAACTCAAGATCACCACGGTCACCAGGTTGCCCACCCAGGACGCCCAAGTGCCGGTCAGGTTGAGCCAGCTGAGGAAGACGGCCCAGGCGACGGCGGACGGAGCCGTCAGGGAGCGCAGACCAGCAACCACTCCGATTAGCAAGGCCAACAGCAGGACGAGAACTTGCGTCACAGCATCCCTCCTGGGACAGACGTAGAGCCTGGCGACGGTCATGGGAATGCCGTGGATGCACGGGTCCCAGCGGGACGTTAACACAGCTAACCGCTTGAGAGCGGATCAGAATCGGCAGAACCTGATGTCGGAGGCCAGGATCGCCTTGGCGCCGATCACGGCGAGTTGATCCATGATGCCGTTGATATCGCGGCGCGGTACCAGGGCGCGTACCGCGACCCAGTCCGGATCGGCGAGCGGGGCGATGGTAGGCGACTCCAGGCCCGGGGTAATGGCGGTCGCCTTCTCCAGTACTGAACGCGGACAGTCGTAATCGAGCATCAGGTACTGCTGGCCGAACACCACACCCTGGACCCGAGCGACCAGTTGATCGCGCGCCGCGGAGGGTTGGCCGTCGGCGCGTTCTATCAGCACCGCCTCCGAATCACACAGCGGCTCACCGAAAGCCACCAGATCGTGCAAGCTCAGGGTGCGGCCAGAGCCCACGACGTCGGCGATTGCGTCGGCAACCCCGAGCTGCACCGAAATCTCCACTGCGCCATCGAGTCTGATGACGGTCGCGTCGATTCCGCGGTGGGCCAGGTCTTTTCGGACCAGGTTGGGGTATGCGGTGGCGATGCGTTTACCGGCCAGGTCTGCGATCGTCCAGTCCCGCCCGGCCGGGCCGGCGTAGCGGAATCTGGACGACCCGAAACCGAGCGCCAGTCGTTCACGTACGGGTGCATCGGAATCCAGCGCCAAGTCGCGTCCGGTGATGCCGAAGTCGAGTTCTCCCGAACCGACATAGATGGCAATGTCTTTGGGCCGCAGAAAGAAGAACTCGACGTTGTTGACGGGATCGATGACGGTCAGGTCTTTGGGATCGGTGCGACGGCGGTATCCGGCCTCCGACAGGATCTCGGTGGCCGGCTCGCTCAACGCGCCCTTGTTGGGCACCGCGACGCGCAACATGCTCACAGCTTCCGGTAGACGTCGTCGAGGGACAGCCCGCGCGAGATCATCAGCACCTGGGTCCAGTACAGCAATTGGCTGATCTCTTCGGCCAGCGCCTCGTCGGGCTCGTGCTCGGCGGCCAGCCACACTTCGCCGGCCTCCTCCAGGATCTTCTTGCCCAAGGTGTGCACGCCGGCGTCCAGCGCCGCCACCGTGGCGCTGCCCGGGGGTCGGGTGCGGGCACGTTCACCGAGCTCGGCGAACAGATCCTCGAAGGTCTTCACGGCCAGCGATTGTTCCATGCGCCGGCCAGCAAAGTCATATTGATATCACGCCGAGCAGACGCAAAAGCCCCTCATTTCGGCACGAAATGGGGGCTTTTGCGTCTGCTCGCGCAACCCTGGCGTCAGTCCTCGGGGTTGTAGCCCAGGTTGGGGGCCAGCCAGCGTTCCGCCTCCTGCAACGTCCAGCCCTTGCGCTTGGCGTAGTCGGCGACCTGGTCCTGCGCCATCCGGCCGACGACGAAGTACTGCGACTGCGGATGAGAGAAGTACCAGCCGCTGACCGCTGCACCGGGCCACATCGCCATCGACTCGGTCAGCTCGATGCCGGTCCGCTCGCGGACGTCCATCAACTTCCAGAGCGTCACCTTCTCGGTGTGCTCCGGGCAGGCCGGGTAACCAGGCGCCGGGCGGATGCCGACGTACTTCTCACCGATGAGTGACTCATTGTCGAGATTCTCTTCGGGCTGGTATCCCCAGAATTCCTTGCGGACCCGTTCGTGCATCCGTTCGGCGAACGCCTCGGCCAACCGGTCGGCGATCGACTCCAGCAGAATCGCGCTGTAGTCGTCCAGGGCCGCCTTGAACTCCATGATCTTGTCCTGGCTGCCCAAGCCGGCGGTGACAGCGAACGCTCCGACGTAGTCAGCCAGACCCGTGTCCTTGGGCGCGACGAAATCGCCCAGCGACCGGTTCGGGATCCCTTCGCGGTGCTCACCCTGCTGGCGCAGATTGTGCAACGTGGTCAGCACCTCGGTGCGGCTGTCGTCGGTGTAGACCTCGATGTCGTCCCCCACGGCGTTGGCCGGGAAGAACCCGATCACCCCGTTGGCCGTCAGCCACTTCTCCTTGATCAGGATGTCGAGCATCTCCTGGGCGTCGTCGTAGAGCTTGCGCGCCGCCTCGCCGGTGGCGGGGTTGTTGAGGATGTCGGGGAACCGGCCCTTCATCTCCCAGGCGTTGAAGAACGGTTGCCAGTCGATGTACTCGCGCAGCTCGGCCAGGTCGTAATCCTGGAATTCTCGTACTCCAGCACCGATCGCCGGCACCGGTGGCGTGTAGCCGTCCCAATCGACCGGCGTCCGGTTGGCGCGCGCCTTCTCCAGCGTCAGCATCGGCCGCTCGTTCTTCTGGGCGTGCCGTTCGCGCAGCGACGCGTAGTCCTTCTCGGTCGCCTCCAACAGCGCCGGACGCTGCTTGTCGTCGAGCAGTGCGGCAGCCACCGGCACCGAGCGGGACGCGTCCTTCACCCAGACCACCGGACCGCTGCGACGCGGCGAAATCTTCACCGCCGTGTGGGCGCGTGAGGTGGTCGCGCCACCGATCAGCAGCGGGATCTCCAGGCCCTCGCGTTCCATCTCGACGGCGAAGTTCGCCATCTCGTCCAGCGACGGGGTGATCAGCCCGGACAGCCCGATGATGTCGGCGTCGTGCTCCTTGGCCGCGTCCAGGATCTTGCTCGCGGGCACCATCACCCCGAGGTCGATCACCTCAAAGTTGTTGCACTGCAGGACGACGCCGACGATGTTCTTGCCGATGTCGTGGACGTCGCCCTTGACGGTCGCCATCACGATGGTGCCGTTGGTGTCCTTGGAATCAGCTGTCCCGTTCTCGGCCTTCTCCTCTTCGATGAACGGCAGCAGGTAGGCGACGGCCTTTTTCATCACCCGGGCCGACTTCACGACCTGGGGCAGGAACATCTTGCCCGAGCCGAAGAGATCGCCGACGACGTTCATGCCGTCCATCAGCGGACCCTCGATCACCTCGATCGGGCGGCCGCCCGCACCGGCGATCTCGGCGCGCAACTCCTCGGTGTCGGCGTCGACGTGGGCGTCGATGCCCTTGACCAAAGCGTGCGTGATCCGTTCGCGGACCGGCAGGCTGCGCCACTCGGCCGCCTGCGGATCTTCGCCCTTCTCGGACTTGTTGAACCGTTCAGCGATCTCCAGCAGCCGCTCGGCGGCATCCTCGCGACGGTTCAGGACGACGTCCTCGATGCGGTCCCGCAGCTCGGGGTCGATCGAGTCGTAGGGCACCAGCGCGCCGGCGTTGACGATGCCCATGTCCAGGCCGGCCTTGATGGCGTGGTAGAGGAACACCGCGTGGATCGCCTCGCGGACGGGGTTGTTGCCGCGGAACGAGAACGACACGTTCGAGATGCCGCCGGAGATGTGCACCCCGGGCAGGTTTTCCTTGATCCAGGCGCATGCCTCGATGAAGTCGATTCCGTAGGTTGCGTGCTCTTCGATGCCGGTCGCCAGCGCGAAGCAGTTCGGGTCGAAGATGATGTCCTCGGCCGGGAAGCCGACCTGCTCGGTCAGGATCCGGTAGGCGCGCCCGCAGATCTCTTTGCGGCGCTCCAGGTTGTCGGCCTGCCCCTGCTCGTCGAAAGCCATCACGACGACGGCGGCGCCGTACTTGCGGCACAGCTTCGCCTCGCGGATGAACTTCTCCTCGCCCTCCTTCATCGAGATCGAGTTGACGATCGGTTTGCCCTGCACGTTTTTCAGGCCCGCCTCGATGACCTCCCATTTCGAGGAGTCGATCATCACCGGCACGCGGCTGATGTCGGGCTCGGCGGCGATCAGCTTGGTGAACCGGTCCATCGCGGCGACGCCGTCGATCATGCCCTCGTCCATGTTGATGTCGATCACCTGCGCACCGACCTCGACCTGCTGCAGGGCGACCGAGAGCGCGGTGTCGTAGTCCTCGGCCTTGATCAGGTTGCGGAACCGGGCGGAACCGGTGATGTTGGTGCGCTCACCGATGTTGACGAACAGGGAGTCGTCGTCGATGTTGAGCGGCTCCAGGCCCGAAAGCCGGGTGGCCACCGGGATCTCGGGCAGCTCGCGCGGCGGCTTGCCCTCGACGACCTTGGCGATCTCGGCGATGTGCGGCGGCGCCGTTCCACAGCAACCACCGACCAGGTTGACCAGGCCGGCCTCGGCGAACTCGGCAATGTAGGTGGCCTGACGTTCCGGGGACTCGTCGTATTCGCCGAAAGCGTTCGGCAGTCCGGCGTTCGGGTAGCAGGAGACGAAGGTGTCCGCGATCCGCGCGACCTCGGCGATGTAGGGCCTCATCTCCGGAGCACCCAGGGCGCAGTTGAGGCCCACCGCGATCGGCTTCGCGTGCCTGATCGCGTTCCAGAACGCCTCGGTCACCTGACCCGACAACGTTCGTCCCGACGCGTCGGTGATGGTGCCCGAGATGATCACCGGCCAGCGGCGTCCCCGGTCCTCGAAGAGCGTCTCGACGGCGAACACCGCGGCCTTGGCGTTCAGCGAGTCGAAGATCGTCTCGATGATCAGCAGGTCGGCACCGCCGTCGACCAGGCCGTTGGCAGCTTCGAGGTAGGCGGCGACGAGCTGGTCGTAGGAGACGTTGCGGGCGCCGGGGTCGTTGACGTCCGGCGAGATCGACGCGGTCCGCGTCGTCGGCCCCAGCGCCCCTGCGACGTAGCGGGGCTTGTCCGGCGTGCTGAACTCGTCGGCGGCCTTACGGGCCAGCGCAGCGCCGGTGTAATTCAACTCGTACGCCAGCTCGGCCATGTCGTAGTCGGACAGCGAAACCGCGTTCGCGTTGAAGGTGTTGGTCTCCAGGATGTCGGCGCCGGCCTCGAGGTACTCCCGGTGAATGCCCTCGATGATCTGCGGCTGGGTGAGGTTGAGCAGGTCGTTGTTGCCGACGAGATCGCTCGGCCAGTCCTTGAACCGCTCGCCGCGGTAGCCGGCCTCGTCGGGCCGGTCCCGCTGGATCGCCGTGCCCATCGCGCCGTCGATCACCAAGATTCGCCGGCCGAGAGCGGCCGTGAGTTCCTCGGTGCAGTCGGGGCGGATGTTCGGCGCGAAAGTGTTCTGATCAGCGGCGTTCACGTACGTTCCTTCCGTAGCGGAAGGCGTCCTTGACTCTGCCGAGCGTGGCGGATACCAGGGGAAACCAAGCCCCCCGATAGCCGTTGCAACGCCTCTCGACCAGCAAAGTCTACGTCGTCACCCGACGCCTGGACGCCCAGTGCTCGACCCGACCCACGTGGCGGTCGCGGGGCCGTTTACGCGCCCGCTCGCGGATCTGGTCGGCAATGTCGTAGTTATCAAGGTCAACTGGTTTGCAGCCGAACATATTTCGTCTCGACCGCGTCGGTCTGCATCGGATAGCCGGGTCCTGGGGACACCGTCGTCCACCACCACGCGCCGCCGCGACAGAACGCGGGCGAGGTCGGTGTCGTACTGGTGTCGGTCAGGGTCGACCACATGCCAAGGATAGTCGGCCTACCGATCTGCAACAGGCGTTACGCCACACCGCACATGCGCATCCGGGTGGGGTCGCCACACCGTAGGCTGGCTAGGTGACTTTGCCGGATGGCGGGCCGAGCGGCGGCGACGAAACGCTGCCCCGGCTGCAGAACACCGTCGTGGTTGCGGCCTTCGAAGGCTGGAACGACGCCGGCGACGCCGCCAGCGACGCGGTGTCACACCTGTTCGACATCTGGGACGCCACCCCGATCGTGGAGATCGACGACGAGGCCTACTACGACTACCAGGTCAATCGGCCGGTCATCCGCCAGGTCGACGGCGTCACCCGGGAGCTGGAGTGGCCGGCGATGCGGATCTCACATTGCCGACCGCCCGACAGCGAGCGCGACGTGGTCCTGATGTCCGGGGTCGAGCCGAACATGCGTTGGCGCACCTTCTGCGACGAGCTGCTGGCCGTGATCGACAAGCTCAATGTCGACACCGTGGTGATCCTCGGGGCGTTGTTGGCCGATACGCCGCACACCCGGCCGGTGCCGGTTTCGGGGGCGGCCTATTCGTCGGAGTCGGCGCGCCTGTTCGGGCTGGAGGAAACCCGTTACGAGGGACCTACCGGCATTGCCGGGGTCTTCCAATACGCCTGTGTGGCGGCCGGTATCCCGGCGGTGACGTTCTGGGCGGCGGTGCCGCACTACGTGTCGCACCCGCCCAACCCGAAAGCGACGGTGGCGCTGCTGCACCGCGTCGAGGAAGTGCTCGACGTCGAGGTGCCGCTGGCCGACCTGCCGACCCAAGCCGAGGCCTGGGAGCAGGAGATCACCGAGATGGCCTCCGACGACCAGGAGCTGGCTGAGTATGTGCAGTCGCTCGAACAGCACGGCGACGCGGCCCTCGACGTCAACGAGGCGCTGGGTCAGATCGACGGCGACGCGCTGGCCGCCGAGTTCGAGCGTTACCTGAAACGCCGCCGACCGGGATTCGGTCGCTAGTCGTCTGCGCTGCCCTCGCGCAGCATGGCGATCACCGCGGGATGCTCGCCCACCAAAGCTTTGATGATGCGCCGGTTCACCGCGGGCAACCGAGCCATCCGCAGCGCGGCGCGTCGGGTCCACAGCTGGAACTTCGACGACGGCAGGAAGCGCTCGGCTGCGTCGCGCCCGGCCCGCTGCTTCTCCTCGATAACCGGACGCCACAGCCGCTCGTAGAAATCCAGCGCCCGCTCCACCGACGACGTCCGGCGCAGCTGCTCGGCCAGCACGTACGCCGCGCCGATGGCCAGCGATGCGCCCTGACCGGCCAGCAGCGACACCGCCGAGCAGGAATCGCCGATCAGCACCACCCGGTTAGAGCTCCAGCGGGGCATCCGGATCTGGGCGACCTGGTCGTAGTAGATGTGTTCGGATTCCGGGCAACGCTGCAACGCCTCGGGCACCACCCAGCCCATGCCGGCGTAGCCGTCCTGAATCGCCGCCCGCACGTCATCGGGCAGCTGTGGATCGGGTGTGCGGTGCACCGCGAACACCGCGACCCGCCCGTCGCGCAATGCGTAGAAACCCAGCTGCCGGCCGATCGTGTCGGTGAGCACGACGCGGTCGGCGGTGGCGTCACGGATCTCTGGTGACGCGAATACCCAAGCGGCAGTGTGGAATCCGAGATAATGCAGGTAGCCGGCCTCCGGGCCGAAGGCCAGTGTTCGCACGGTCGAGTGAATGCCGTCGGAGCCGATCAGCAGGTCGGCGTCCAGCTTTGAGCCGTCGTCGAGGGTGACGGTGACTCCGTCTTCGCGGTTGTCGAGGCCGACCACCGAAGTGCCGAACCGGAGCTCGACGGCCTCGGGCAGATTGTCACGCAACACTTTTTCCAGGTCGGGCCGCATGACACTGCACAACCGGCCGCCCAATGCCCGGTCCATATTCGCATAGGACAACACCGCGCGTTGTCGGCCTGTTTCGTCGACGAAGGCGGCCTCGTCGAAGTTGTAGCCGACGTCGCGGATCGCGGGCAGCACCCCCATCGCTTCGGCCGCGTCGTAGCCGGCGCCGAAGAAATCGATCATGTAGCCCTGAGCGCGTGGCCCGCGGGCCCGCTCGAGCAGCACGACTTCGGCATCGAGGGTCGTCATGCGCTCGGCGGCGGCGAGTCCGGCGATCCCGGCGCCGCAGATGATCACCTTCACGGCGTCAGGTACTCGGCGGCTTTTCCAGGCCCTGGGTGTAGGCGCTGGTGTACCGGCCGAGCGCGGCGACTTGCGCGTCCATCTTCGGCACGACCTCGGTGGCCGCCCGGGCGGTGGGCAGGGTCCCCAATTTCGTGCTCAGTACCGGCTTGAGCCATCGGAACCCGGCAACCCAGTCCGGGCAGTAGATGTGGTCCTTGCGGCCCTCGATGCCCTTGACGAACGCCGCGGCGCATTTGTTCACCGACGTCGTCTGGTTGAGCGGGAACGGCAGCTTGGCGAGCAGCTCGGTGAAGGCGGGCAGATCTTCCTTGGTGTCGCGGACCAGCGCGGTGTCGATCCAGGACATGTGTGCCGAGCCGACGCCGACACCGAGCGGGGCAACCTCCAGCCGCAACGCGTTGGCCAGGTGTTCGTTGCCGGCCTTGGACATGTCGTAGGCCGCCATCCCCGGCGCGGCGGCAAACGCTGCCAGCGAGGAGACGACCAGGACATAGCCGCGGCGGTCGATGATGGCCGGCAGTGCGGCGCGCACGGTGTAGAAGACTCCGAGCAGGTTGACGTCGATCACCCGCTTGAACGCCTCGGGATCGATGTTGAGTACGGAGCCGTAGCTGGCGATACCGGCATTGGCCACGACGACGTCGAGGCCGCCGAACTTTTCGACGGCCTGGGCCACCGCGGCCTGCATGGCCGGCAGGTCGCGCACGTCGGCGACCGCGGTCAGCACCCGCCCGTCGCCGCCGAGTTCGGCAGCGATCGACTTCAGTTCCGCGTCACCGAGGTCGGTCAGGAGCAGCTTGGCGCCCTTGTTGTGCAGCCGGCGCGCTACCTCCGCGCCGATCCCCCGCCCGGCTCCCGTGATGAAGACGACCTTGTCCTGCACTGTGCCGCGCGCCCCTGTCATGGCCGAAAACGTACCACCGCGGGTTTACAGCTTCACTCCCAGCAGGGCGTCGATCGCGGTGCCCACCAATTTCGGCGCGGCCTCGTCGTGGCCGCCGTACTCCAGCGCATCAGTAGCCCAACCATCCACTGCGGCAAGGGCTTTGGGCGTGTCGAGATCGTCGGCCAGGTACCGGCGCAGCCGGGCCAGCGCGTCGGCGGCGTCGGGACCGGCTGCCACCGCGGTCGCGGTGCGCCAGCGGTGCAGGCGCTCGGTCGCCTCGTCGAGCGTGGCCTGGCTCCAGGATCGGTCGGCGCGGTAGTGCCCGGCCAGCAGACCTAGCCGGACCGCAGACGGGTCGACGCCCTGGGTTCGCAGTTGCGAGACCAGCACCAGGTTGCCGCGACTCTTGGACATCTTGTACCCGTCCCAGCCGATCATTCCGGCATGCACGTAGTGGCGGGCAAATCTGCGTTCACCCGAGACGCATTCGGCGTGCGCGGCGGTGAACTCGTGGTGCGGGAAGATCAGATCGCTACCGCCACCCTGGATGTCGAGTTCGCTGCCGATGCGGCTGAGCGCGATCGCCGCGCACTCGACATGCCAGCCCGGACGGCCGGGTCCGAACGGTGACGGCCAGGACGGCTCCCCCGGGCGGTTGGCCCGCCACAACATGGCGTCGAGTTCGTCGGTCTTGCCGGGGCGGTGCGGGTCGCCGCCGCGCTGTTCGAACAGATCAAGCATGGTGTCGCGGTCGTAGCCGGACTCGTAGCCGAACTGCAGCGTGGCGTCGGCGCGGTAGTAGACGTCGGGATATTCGTCCTCGAGGACGTATGCCGCGCCGGAAGCGACCATCTTCTCGACGAGTTCGACCATCTCCGCGACGGCTTCGGTGGCCCCGACGTATTCCTGCGGCGGCAATACCCTTAGCGCGGTCATGTCCTGGCGGAACAGTTCGGTTTCCCGGTCGGCGAGGTCGCGCCAGTCGATGCCGTCGCGCTCGGCGCGTTCGAACAGCGGGTCGTCGACGTCGGTGACGTTCTGCACGTAGTGCACGTCGTGACCGAGATCCAGCCACAGCCGGTGGATCAGGTCGAACGCGAGGTAGGTGGCGGCGTGGCCGAGATGCGTGGCGTCATAGGGGGTGATGCCGCAGACGTACATGCTGGCTTTTGCGCCGGGAGTGACCGGGCGCACCTGGCGGTCGGCGGTGTCGTAGAGCCGTAGCTCGGGGCCGCGTCCGGGTAGTCCCGGGACGGGCGGAGAAGACCACGACCGCATGCGATGACTTTAGGCCGGGCGAGGAGAAGGCGGGCACTCGGTTCGACACCCGAGGGCGTAGCGCAGGCGAATGCTTTGGCTGTGAAGCCTGGGCTTTGGGTGTGAAGTCTCGGCTTTGGGTGTGAAGCCTGGGTTTTGAGCGTGCAGCCTGGGCGGAAAAAATCGCCAATCTCCGCCCTGGTTACACCCGCAACGCCACAGCTTCACACTCAAGCCGCCGACGACCGACGCCGACTCACCACCACGCCTGACGAATGGCGTCCAGCAGGATCGGCGCCACGTCCTTCCGGCACATGAGCAGGTCGGGCAGGTAGGGGTCCAGCTGGTTGTACAGCAACGGCGAGCCGTCCAGGCGCGACGCGTGCATCCCGGCGGCCAGCACCACACCCGCCGGCGCGGCCGAGTCCCATTCCCACTGACCGCCGGCGTGCACGTAGGCGTCGGCGATCCCGTCGACCACCGCCATCGCCTTGGCTCCGGCCGAGCCGATCCGGACCAGTTCGATGTCGATGAGCTGCCGCATCCGGTACAAGATGGCGGGCGGCCGGGTGGCGCTCGCGGCGACCCGGATGACGCCCGGGACGCCGACGGGCGCCGCGTCGGAAGTGACGGTGTCGCTGCGGTACACGACGTTGCCGCGGGCCGGCAGTGACACTGCGGCGTCGGTGATCTGAGTTGGCCCGTTGCCGGGGCCCCCATTGGTACGTTGCCACAGCGCGATGTGCACCGCCCAGTCGTCGCGGCCGCGGGTGGAGAACTCGCGGGTGCCGTCCAGCGGGTCGATGATCCACACCCGGTCGCACTTGAGCCGGTTCAGGTCGTCGTGAGCTTCCTCACTGAGAACCGCGTCGCCGGGGCGCTCGACCGCCAGGCGTTTCAGGATCAGCGAGTTGGCGCGCCGATCGCCGGCGTCGCCGAGCTCCCACGGATAGTCGAATCCGACCTCGTCGCGGACCGCGAGCAGCAACTCCCCGGCATCCGCGGCCAGGTCGGCGGCCAGCGCAGCGTCGGTCAGCTCACCAGCGGCCGAATTCACCGACCCAGTATCGCCGTTCAGAACGCCGGCCACGGAATCGGGCGGTGCCGATTGGGTCCGGGCATGACGGGATCGTCGAGCAGCGCGTGCGCGCGCCGGGTCAGCGCGGCGATCTCCGCGCTGGTGATCCGGCCACGCAGCTGTTCGGCCAGCGGGCCGCGCAGCGCGCCGACCAATCCGGCGACGGCTTCCAGGGTCTCGTCGTCGATCGGCTTGCCGGCCCAACCCCACAGCACGGTGCGCAGCTTGTCCTGCACGTGCAGGCTCACCCCGTGGTCGACGCCGTAGACGTTGCCGTCCAGGCCGTACAGGATGTGGCCGCCCTTGCGGTCGGCGTTGTTGACCAGGATGTCGAACACCGCCATCCGGCGCAGTCGGGTGTCGTCGGCGTGCATCAGGACGACCTCGTCGCCGGCGTAGTCGTAGGCGCGCAGCACCGGCAGATATCCCGGTTGCGGCTTGCGGGCAGGAAACAGGTCCACCAGGTCGGGGTCTGCCGGCGGGTCGGAGTCGGCCGCGTCGCCGGGTTGCTGCACCCACCGCTGCAACATCCCGGGACCGGCGGGGCCGTCGCGAATGATGGTGTACGGCACGATGTTCCAGCCCAACGACTCTGACACCAGGTACGCGCCGAGCTCGCGTCCGGCCAGGGTGCCGTCGGGAAAGTCCCACAGCGGTTGCTCGCCGGTGACCGGCTTGTACACACAGTGGACGGTCTGGGCGCCCGACGATGCCTCGCAGAGAAAAGTGGCGTTGCTCGCCGAGCGGATCCGACCCAGGACGGTCAGCTCGCCGTCGCGCAACACCGTATTTTCGTCATTCCTCGGGTTCATCGGTGGACCCGAAGAGCGCGTCGCGCCGGTAGCCGTTGGTGCGTGCGCAGATGTGTCCCTCGGGATCCAGCGGTTCGTCGCACAGCGGGCACGGCGGACGGCCGGCCGAGATGACGCGGTTGGACCGGGTCGCGAACTGTCGAGCGGACTCAGGTGTCAGGAACACCCGCACCGCGTCGGGCCCTTCGTCGGTGTCGTCGAGCACCACTGAGGCATCGAACTCGGCGTCCGTGACGGCCAACAACTCGACCACCACGGTCTGCGCCTCGGAATCCCAACCCAGCCCCATCGTCCCCACCCGGAACTCGGCGTCAACCGGCATGATCAACGGGTTCAGGTCGTCGACTTCGGTGGGTTCGGGCGGCACCGGAGTGCCGAAACGGCGGTTGACTTCGAGCAGCAGGGCGCCGATGCGTTCGGCCAGCACCGCGACCTGCTGCTTCTCCAAAACCACCGAGACCACCCGGGAGTCGTGTGCGGCCTGGATGTAGAACGTGCGATTTCCGGGCTGCCCGACGGTCCCGGCCACGAAACGGTCGGGTGTGCGGAAGACGTGAATTGCGCGGGCCATGGCTCTTTCAAAATACCGTGCAGACGTTGTCGCTGTGCGCTTCGTATCCCCACGCGCAGGCGGTTCTAACCGGTGGAGCCGCCGACGACGGCGTCCCCGGAAGGCACCTCGCCGTCGGGAGCGGCTGGGGTCTTTTCTTCGGGCTGAGCCGGTGGCGCAGCGCGCAGCCCGGCCGTCAGGCGCGCGCCGGTGTGGTTGACGTGCAGCACGAACGGTCGCAGCGGGGTGTAGCGCACCACGCTCACCGAGGCGGGGTCGGCGTTGACCCGCTGGAAGCTGTCCAGGTGCATGCCGTAGGCGTCGGCGATCACCGCCTTGATGACGTCGCCGTGGGTGCAGGCGATCCACAGCGCGTCGCCGCCGTGCTGTTCGGCCAGCCGCTGGTCGTGCTCCCGGACGGCGGCCACCGCGCGGGCCTGGACCTGCGCCAGTCCTTCGCCGCCGGGAAAGACTGCCGCGCTCGGATGAGCCTGGACCACCCGCCACAGCGGTTCCTTGACCAAATCGCCCAGTTTGCGGCCGGTCCATTCGCCGTAGTCGACCTCGGCGATGCGGTCCTCGACCACAGGTTCCAGGCACAGCGCCTCGGCCAGGGGGGCCACGGTGCGACGACAGCGCAGCAGCGGGGAGGTGACCACCGCCCGGATCGGCAGGTCACCGATGCGGTCGATGATTCCGGCGGCCTGCTCGCGTCCCTTGTCGTCGAGGTCGACGCCCTCGGAGCGGCCGGCCAACACGCCCGCGGTGTTGGACGTGGACCGGCCGTGGCGCAGCAGCAGGACGGTCATGTCGCGGCGACCGTCCCGCCGGCCAGCAGGAGCAGCACGACCGCGCCGGCCAGCACCCGGTAGCCCACGAACCAATACATGTTGTGCCGCACCAGGAAACGCAGGAACCACGAGACCGCGGCCAGTCCGATACCGAACGCGATCAGCGTCGACACCAGCAACTGCGGACCGGTCGCGCTCATCCCTTCGGTGACCGGATGAAAGGCGTCCGGCAGCGAGAACAACCCGGAAGCGAATACCGCCGGGATGGCCAGCAGGAAGCCGAACCGGGCGGCCAGTTCGCGTTCCAGACCGAGGAACAGTCCGGCGCTGATGGTCGCTCCGGACCGCGAGACGCCGGGAACCAGGGCCAGACATTGCGCGGCGCCGACGACGACGGCGTCACGCCAGTTGAGTTGCTCGATGTCGCGGGTCTGCCGGCCGATGTACTCGGCCAGCGCGATCACCGCGGAGAACACCACCAGCGCCGTGGCGACCACCCACAGGTTGCGCACTCCGGATCGGATCACGTCTTTGAACAGCAGTCCCAGCACGCAGATCGGAATGGTGCCGATGATGACGTACCAGCCGAGCCGGTAGTCGGCGTTGCGCTGGGACTTCACCACCAGACCGTTGAACCACGCCCGGAGGATCCGCACGATGTCGCGGGCGAAGTACACCAGCACCGCGGCCTCGGTGCCGAGCTGGCTGACCGCGGTGAACGACGCGCCGGCGTCACCTCGGAAGAAGATGCGCGAGACGATCGCCAGGTGCCCGGATGAGGAGACCGGCAGGAATTCGGTCAGGCCCTGCACCACGGACAAGACGACGACTTGCCCCCAGGACATCGGCGCGACCGCAGACACGACGACGACCGTACCCGGTCGGTCAGGAACTGGTTCAGCGTGAGACGGGCACCGCGTGGGCGACCGAGTCGCGCACGGCGGCAGCTAGGCTGCGCTCGTCGGTGAGGTCGATGTAGCGGATGCTGTGTACGGCGCGGGCGACCACGTCTTCGTCTTGCGGAACGGGGCCCGACAACCGCGGCCGGTAAACTTCGACGACCAGCGAGTGATGTTCGATATGGAAGGAAAAACTGCGCCCATCTCCGACTTGTCCGTAGCCGCTGGCGAAAATTCCCGCGCACATGTCTTCGATAGCAAACTCGTTGTTTGCGATATGCCGGTCGACGATGACGGTCATGGCGTGAGAATACCTCTCCGGCGGGTTTCTAATCAGCCAACATGGCCAAATTGAGCGCGATAGCGTTCCTTAGAGTTTTCTATGTGCCACTGAAGGGTCTGGAGCGCAGATTTGCTGTTGAAGTGTCGTAAGCGGTTCCATCAGTGCGTGGTGGCCCTGACGGCTTTGCTGCTGCTCGCGACCGGGTGTTCCTCGAATCCGCTGGTCGCGCCGCCACCGACCATCGAACCCGCCCGGCCGGCAGTCGCACCGCCCGCCCAGCAGCCTCCGCCCGGCGCGGTGCGACCCATCGATGGGCGAGCGCAGGAGGCGTTCTTCGACGGCGGAACCCGCCAGTTGGTGGTGCTGTCCCCCGGCCCCGAGGCGGGCGCACCTGCCACTCTCACCGTGCTGGGTCCGCAGTCCGCACCGCGTGTCCTCACTCTGCCGGCGCCCGCGACGTCGCTGACCGGCGACGGACGCGGAACCGTCTACCTGGCGACCGCAGGTGGCTTCCTGACGGTGGACGTGGCGCGCGGCGCGAGCACCCCGGTGACGGTTGCGCAGGGCGTGGACTTCACCGCGATCGCCCGGCGCGCCGACGGCAAACTGGTACTGGGCAGCGCCGACGGCGCGGTGTACACGCTGGCCACGGACAACTCGGTGGCCAGTCGCAACAAGATCTTCGCACGGGTCGATGCTCTTGTGACGCAAGGCAATACGACAGTCGTGCTGGACCGCGGTCAGACGTCGGTGACGACGATCGGAGCCGACGGGCGGGCCGAACAGGCGCTGCGCGCGGGTGAGGGTGCGACCACGCTGGCCTCCGATCCCTACGGCCGGGTGTTGGTCGCGGACACCCGCGGCGGCCAGCTGCTGGTCTACGGGGTCGACCCGCTGATCTTGCGGCAGGCTTTCCCGGTCCGGCAGGCCCCGTACGGACTCGCCGGATCCCGGGAGCTCGCGTGGGTGTCCCAGACGGCGTCCAACGTCGTCGTTGGTTACGATCTGAGCACCGGAATACCCGTGGAAAAGGTGCGATACCCAACCGTGCAGCAACCCAACGCGCTGGCCTTCGACGAAGCCTCGGACACGCTTTACGTGGTGTCGGGTTCGGGTGCCGGGGTTCAGGTGATCGAGCACGCGGCGGGCAAGCAGTGACCGCGCCGCGCTGGAGTCGCCTGCCGGCGGGCTGGGAAGCCGACATGTCCGACGAATACGAGTGGGCGCCGCTGCGTCTGCCTCCGGACGTCACCCGGCTCAGCGCCTCCACCCGGCTGTCGATCGAGGCGGAGTACCGCGGCTGGGAGCTGACCCGGGTGCGGCTCTACACCGACGGTAGTAGACGAGTTCTGTTGCGCCGCAAGAAGACCCGCATGTCCGATCAGCCCGAACCATGACGGTCACCGAACCGCTCGCCGAGCGTCATCAGCTGTACGGCCTACTGCGAAACCTGCTGTTCATGGTGCCCGCGGAACGGGTGCACACCCTGGTATTCGCCGCGCTGCGCGGTGCCACTGCGGGGGCGCCGGCCCGCCGGGCGCTGAGCCGACGGCTGGGTCCCACAGACCCGATCCTGGCCAGCACGGTGTTCGGGGTGCGGTTCCCGGCACCGCTCGGGCTGGCGGCCGGATTCGACAAGGACGGGACCGGCCTTTCCGTCTGGGGCGCAATGGGTTTCGGCTATGCCGAGATCGGCACCGTCACCGCCCACGCCCAACCCGGCAACCCGCCGCCTCGGCTGTTCCGGCTACCCGACGATCGCGCGCTGCTCAACCGGATGGGCTTCAACAACCACGGTGCCGGAGCGCTGGCCGCGCGACTCGCCCAGCACGTGCCCGAGGTGCCGCTGGGAGTCAACATCGGCAAGACCAAGAACACCCCGGCTGAGGAGGCCGTCGAGGACTACCGGGCCAGCGCCCGGTTGTTGGCACCGCTGGCCTCCTATCTGGTGGTGAACGTCAGCTCCCCCAACACTCCGGGACTGCGCGATCTACAGGCGGTCGAGTCGCTGCGGCCGATCCTGTCCGGGGTCCTGGCCGAAGCATCCGGCACCCCGGTCCTGGTCAAGATCGCACCGGACCTCTCCGACTCTGACGTCGACGAAATCGCCGATCTGGCAGTGGAATTGGACCTGGCCGGCATCGTGGCCACCAACACCACGGTGTCGCGGGACGGACTGCGCACGCCGAGGGTCGACGAGTTGGGCGCCGGCGGCATTTCCGGGCCGCCGGTGGCGCGGCGCGCCGTGGCGGTGCTGCGTCGGCTGTATCGCCGCGTCGGGGATCGGTTGACGCTGATCAGCGTGGGCGGCATCGAGACCGCCGACGACGCTTGGGAGCGCATCACCGCGGGTGCCTCACTGCTGCAGGGCTACACCGGCTTCGTCTACGGCGGAGGGCTGTGGGCCAAGGAGATTCACGACGGGATCGCCCGACGGTTGCATGACGGCGGGTTCGATTCGCTCAGTGCGGCAGTCGGCACGGCCGTCTGACGTCAGGCGGAGCCGCTCGGCGCAGCGAGGCTCTCGGCAATGAAATCGGCAGTGCGACTGTGCCATTCGCGCCACCGACGGACCATGTGGTGACCAACGCCCTTGATGCCCACCCACTGCGCGTCCACCCCACGCTGCCGCGCACGCTCGGTCTGAATGCGGGAGACGTCCGGATCAGTGCGGGTGTCGGCGGTGCCGTGAATGACCAGCAGCCGGGTACCGACCGGGATCAGGTCGCCCTTGTCGCCGTACCACCACGGTGCCAGCGCCACCAGGACGTCGATGTCATTGTGGGCGGCGAGGTGCGCCGCCACCCGTCCACCCATCGAATGTCCCACCAGTGCAACGTGTTTGGGCTCATACCGGGCCCGCACCCGGTCCAGCACTGCCTGCGCGTCGCGAACCGGGTCCTGCCGTGGGCTGTTCCACCCACGCAGCCGATAGCGGACGCTGACGACTTTGACGTCGGGCCCCAACCGGCGACGTAACGCGTGCGCCAAGGCAGCTGCCCGCAGGCCCGCCGGCTGCCACCATCGGTAAGCCTGCTCACTGCGGATCATGCCGCCGGGCAGGACGAGCACGCAGGCGAGCATCCGGCTGCCCCGGCGCCTTAAGTCTGCTCGTAGGTGGCGTGGATGACGGCGCGGGCGATCGCGTGCTGGAACAGGTTGAAGCCCAGGTATGCCGGTGTGGCGTCCTCGGGCAGATCCAGTTTGTCGACGTCCACCGCATGCACGGCGACGTAGTAGCGGTGCGGGCCGTGTCCTTCAGGGGGTGCCGCGCCGATGTAACGCCGCTGCCCGGCGTCGTTGGCCAGCGTCAGGGCCCCACCCGGCAGATCGCTGCCGTCGCCGGCGCCGGCCGGCAGCTCGGTGACGTCGGCGGGCAGGTTGGCCACCGCCCAGTGCCAGAACCCGGACGCGGTCGGGGCGTCGGGGTCGTAGACGGTGACCGCGAAGCTACGCGTCTCGTCGGGGAAACCCGACCAGCTCAGCTGCGGGCTCTCGTCGTCGCCGCCGGCCCCCATGATCCCGCTGACCTGTGCATTGGACAGCGACTGCCCGTCGGTGATCGACTCCGAGGTCAACGTGAACGACGGCAGGTCGGGCAGCGCATCGTAGGGGTTGGGCACACTCATGGTCTGTCCTCTCGTGTGATCAGCAGTGGGTGAGAAAGTGGGCCAGCACCTGCGTGCCGAACCGCAGCGCTTCGATGGGTACCCGCTCGTCGACCCCATGGAACAGCGACGAGAAATCCAGCTCCGGCGGCAATCGCAGCGGGCTGAACCCGAAGCAGCGAATTCCCAACCGCGCGAAGGCTTTTGCATCGGTGCCGCCGGAAAGCATATAGGGCACCGTGCGCCCGTCCGGGTCGACGGCGAGCACCGCGGCGTTCATCGCGTCGACCAGATCGCCGTCGAAAGAGGTCTCGTAGGAATCCAGGCTGCGGATCCACTCGCGGGTCACGTCGGGTCCGAGCAGGGCGTCAACCTCGGCCTCGAAAGCGGCCTGTCGCCCGGGCAGCACCCGGCAGTCGATCACCGCTTCCGCCGTCGCGGGCACCACGTTCGCTTTGTACCCGGCTTTGAGCATGGTGGGGTTGGCGGTGTCGTGCAGCACGGCCTTGAGCATGCGGGCCATCGGTCCCAGCTTGTCGATCACCCCGTCCAAGTCAGGCGAGTTGACGTCGAGGCTCAGGCCGGTCTCCTCACTGACCGCAGCCAGGAACTGAGCGACGGTGTCGGTGACCACCAGCGGGAACTGGTGACGACCGAGCCGGGCGACGGCCTCGGCGAGAACGGTGACCGCGTTGTGGTCGTGCACCATCGACCCGTGCCCGGCCCGGCCCCGCGCGGTCAGCCGCATCCACTGAATGCCCTTCTCCGCGGTCTCGATCAGATACAGGCGGCGCTCGCCGCCGTCGCGGCGCGGCACGGTCAACGAGAAGCCGCCGACTTCACCGATGGCTTCGGTGACCCCGGCGAACAGATCGGGGCGGTTGTCGACCAACCACTGTCCCCCGTATTTGCCGCCGTTTTCCTCGTCGGCCAGGAACGCGAAAACCAGATCGCGGGGCGGCACGATGCCCGCGCGGCGCAGGTGCCGGGCCAGCACCAGGGTCATGCCCACCATGTCCTTCATGTCGACCGCGCCGCGGCCCCAGACGTAGCCGTCCTCGATGGCTCCGGAGAACGGGTGCACGCTCCATTCGGCCGGTTCGGCCGGCACCACATCCAGGTGGCCGTGGATCATCAGGGCGCCGCGGGATGGGTCAGCGCCGGGTAGCCGGGCGAAGACGTTGCCGCGGCCGGGCGCACCGGATTCGACGTATTCGGGCTGGTAGCCGACTTCGGCAAGTTGCTCGGCGATCCAGCGGGCGCACTCCGCCTCGCCCTTGGTGGTCTCCAGTTCGCCGGTGTTGCTGGTGTCGAACCGGATCAACCTGCTGACCACCTCGGCCACGTCGTCGCCGAAAACGCTGTCCGACCGAGGAAGGGTCACAGTCACCTTTCCTACCACTACACCGGCGGCCGCGACCCGGGCCGGGCCGATTGGGCGGTCGCCCGCCGATCCGATAGCCTTAGCTGCCAACTCTGTTGGTCTGGTCCGAGTGGCGGAATGGCAGACGCGCTAGCTTGAGGTGCTAGTGCCCTACTAATGGGCGTGGGGGTTCAAGTCCCCCCTCGGACACATCCGGCGACACGACTCAGGTCGGCAGTCGCCGTGACTCGCCGAAGATGCGGGTCGTAGTCGAGACGCAGGCCCAAGCTTGCGTACACCTCGGCGCGCTCAGCTCCGGTTGCCGCGCCGAGGATGACCGACAGTCCGCCTAACTCCTTAACTAACTCACTGATCTCGGCGGCACACATGGCGCGGGGCCGCTCCACTCGCTCAACGCGTGCCCTCAGCTCGTCGCGCTCGGCGGTACGTTGACGCAACGCAGCAGTTAGATCCTCAACGGCCACGCCAGACTCCACGGCGGTGATCAAGGCAGCCACTTTGGCATTCGCCTCGCTCAGCTGGCGCTGCAAGGCGGCGTAGCCAGGTCCGGCCGCCGGGTCCACGTCTTGCCCGCGTGCGAGGTCTTCTGGATCGGCCAGAGTGGCGATCCATTCGTCGAGTCGCGCTGTCACTGCGTCTTCGCGGAGATAGACGGTGCGCGGATGATCACTCAGGTCCACAGGTACAGAACGTGACTTGCCGAACTCACAACGGTAGAGGATCCGCGTTGTTTGCTTCCCCGGCCGGGCGGCGCCCTGCATTCGCCGTCCACATGCGGCGCAGAACAGCAGCCCACGCAGCGCATACGGCACTGTCGATTCTCTGCTGCACACGCGACCGGGACCACGCCGCGCCTGCATCCGGAGACGAACAGCCTGCGCCAGCTCATCAGGGATCAGCTCTTCGTGCGTGCGTCGATCGGGTGCGATCCAGTCGGCCCGATCGCGCCACCGCATGCGAGTCTCATATCCCGCGGCGACATCATCGGGGTTCAAAAGGACCTCATACTTCTCCTGCTTGCCCCAGACACGGATACCGCGGTACGCAGGGTTGTCGAGAATGGCGCGGATCGCCGAATGGGACCATCCACGTGGGTCACGATGCCGGTTCCGTGCCGGGTCGTATTGGCTCGGTGATGGCACTCCATCGTCGGTGAGCTGCTGTGCGATGAAGCGCAAGCCAGCACCATCGGCATACATGCGATAGATCCGCTCGACGGTCGGGGCGGTCTCGGGGTCAGGCTCCAGGCGGTGAAGACGCTGCCCAAGACTTGCCTTGGCGGGGTTTGGGTGCGGGCCGGCATCGACGAGTTGATAACCGTACGGTGGGCGACCGCCGAGGTATCTGGTTGTGTCCTGCGCGAGTGCCGACATCGCGGTACGCACGCGCATCTGGATTCGCGCACGTTCTCCCTTGCTCATTCCGCCAAAGAGCGTCATCACGAGGTCGTGTGCCTCGGATCCGGGATCAACCGCTCCGCCAACTTCAGGCACCCATAGGCCGACCCCGTAGTGCGTGAGCACCGGGAAGGTGAGCGCAAATTGCGGTCCGTAGAACGCGCGAGCAGGTTCCCCGATCACGACGGCATCGAAGCCACGGCCACGAGAAGTGACATCTGCGAGCAGACGTGAAGCCTCCGGCCTGCGTTTCCAGGGAAGCGACCGGCTCTGGCCTATATCGAAGTAGTCGGCGGCGAGGACGCCGCCATGCGGACTGATCAGATCGATGGCACGACGTTTCTGCCAGCTGCGGCTCGCCTCCGGATCTTGGGCGTCCTCGGTACTCACTCGGCCATAGAAGGCGAACCTGAGGCTCATGCCACTCCCCTCCCTGATCTAGGCGTCCGGTCCCGCATAGCCAGTATGACGTTTACCAGCGCGCGGTTGGCCTCGCGCGGGAGCCGATACCGGTTCGGCAGGTCAATTTCAACACCTCCCTCTGACATGTTCGGAGCATCGACTCGAACGTCACACTCGGAGCGAGCATGTGTCGTAGTCGGGCATCTTTCAGCCATCGCTTGCCCCTAGCGGATCCCATTGTTCGTTGTGGGCTTGGCGACGTGCTTCTACCAGTCCGATGAGGCGGGAGTGGATGCGTTGGAGGGCCGCGGAATAGACGAGACTGCGATCGCCGAGGCTGCCGAGGCCGGCACGTTCGAACTCCCACGCCACCAGATCATCGCGACCGGCGAAGTCACAGTTGGGATCGTATTGGTATGCAGTGCTTTTCAAGCGTTCTTCACGCGTCCAAATGGCGCGCTGTTCGCGCAGCACGGTCATGGTAGTGGAATAACGGCGGGATTTGCTGGTGATGTGGCCGCGGAATCCGAGGGTGTGCAACCACCGCCCGATGCCGGACAGTCCTTTGTCCGCGAGATCGCTGATGGTGGTCAGGATGGTCCGCACATGCTCTGACACGTCCAGGTCGGGTATGGCTTCCGTAGATAGGCGGCGCGCGCTGATTCCGAGGTCTACCAAGGATTTGGTGACATACTTGGCGAGATAGCGTGCCACCAGCCGGCCAGACATGGACCGTCCTGAGCCTGACCCTGGTTCTGGTTCTGGTTCTGGTGGAGCACTTTTCACTGGTTTTGCGGATGCGGCGAGGGGTTGGGTGTCGATCTGTGTGCCGAAACGCATCGTCCGCGCATCGGTATCAGCGGTCGGATCGTCGATGGTGAGCGTGACGGTGCGGGCGGCGTGTTGGATGATGGTGGCGAGTTCGACTGCACCGATGGGTGATTCCCAATCGGTCTGATCGGGGTCGTCTTGGGGGTCCAGGCGGATCAGGGCGTGGATGTGTGGGATGGCGCGGGCTTGCAGTTCGACGATTTTGATGAAGCTCACCCGCACCGCATCCGGATCCACACCGGTGGCTTTCAGTTCTTTGCGGAGGGTGCGCCGCATGGTGATGGTGAAGCGTCGCCACAGTTCGGGAAGATGCCAGGCGAACAGGACATGCCCGGCATAGTCGTAGCACTCCGGACAGAGCGGCTGACCGACCCGCTCGTCGCCATGATCATGGGACATGCTGCACCACAATTGTTTTCCATGCGGGCAGCGGCGGTAGCCGCCGATCCGGTGCTGGTCTCGGCATACCTGCGCTTTCTTGTCCCCCGACGTCGTGGCGGTGTGGACGGCCCCGAAGCTGGGGGCAGTCAGGGTGAGGAAAACTTGCGGATGATCGCCCACCGCGGTGGGCATGCCGTGGTGGCCTCCCGCAGCGCCGGCGTGCACGAGTTGCCAGGTGTCGCGGGCGTAGAGATCTGAACACGACGGGCAAATGTGGGCGCGACGGTTGTTGCACCGCGTCCACACCACCCGCTGACGCCCGTACTCATCGGTACCGATCAGCTGGATGGGGTGAGCGCAGAATCCGACGGATTCTGCTCGTCGCCACCAGGATTGGTATCCCATCGACGCGGCCCGGCGCACCATCTGCTCGACCACTCGGGTGGTATCAACTGTATCCGGAACACCCGGCAGGGCAAGCTGCGCCGATGTCATGGAGCTATTCACCGCTGCCCTCACCCACGGTGTGCCCGGTATCGGTGTTGTGTGGCTGGTGGGTCTTGTTCGGTCGGCTCGGGGGTCGGCGGAACCGAGTGGCCAGCGCGGTGATGTCGTGGTCGGTGACGTGGAAGGCCCGCACCCGCTGGGCGTAGGCGGTGCCGTCAACCATCATGTAGCCAACACCCGGTGTCGCGTCGGGGATGCGGTCACATTCGGCGCCGGCATCGCGTGCTCCCTGTCCCAGGACCATAGTGGTTTGGGTGGCTTCAGTCAGGCGCAACCCGATCCGCACCGTGAACAGCTGCCTTAACGGCAGGGTGTCTTTGGCGGGGTCTTGCACCGCGGCGACGACGCTGATGCCGACTGCGCGGCCTTGCGAGAGCAGGAGGCCCAGGAGTTGTTCGATTTCGGTGCGGACCTTGCGGTCGGTCACATACGCACTCAGTGCTGCGATTTCATCGATCACTACCACGAACAACGGCTCCGACGTCGTGGGAGTGTGTAGTCGGGTGTGGCCGCGCAGACGATTCGCCCGGGCGTGCATCACCGTGACGAGCTGGCGTAGCAGCTCCAGGGTGGTGTCGGTGGCGTCGTGGGTGAACACGGTGAACAGGGGTGCTCCGGCACCGAGTTCCATGCCACCTTTGGGGTCGATGACACATAACCGCACCAGTCCGGTCTTCACCGCGGGGGCGATGCCGGCGATCAACGACCACAGCACTGAGCCTTTACCTGCGCCGGTTGCCCCGGCGATCAGCACATGGTGACCGAGCAGCGGCACTTGCCACCAATGCCGCGTTTCGGTGATCCCGACCCGCACCAGCGCCAGGTCCACCGGGGTTGCCGGGGCGGGCATGGGCAGGACGATCGGTTCAGCGAGCACGTCTGCCCGCATTAAAGTGATGCGCAGTTCGCCAGGCGAGGTGGCGGTGATGCTGATGCGGTCGGCGCGCCACGCGGCGGCCAGCGCGTCGGACTGTTTATGCCAATCTGCCACGGACTGGCCGGTGACGATGCGCACCGCCAGCACATCGGTGGTTTTACCGATTGTCACCGTGCGCAGGGTGGGAGTGAGGGTGCGGCCGCCGAGTGTGGCCGTCAGGCCGTGCAAGGTGCAGGTCGATTCCCAGGTGCGGGTGTAGCGCGACCACGTGAGCCAGCGCCGCCGTACCGGTTCGGTCACCCAGGCGCGAAATGACCCCGGTTGGAGCCAGGCCCAGCCCGCATACCCGGCACTGCACACGATCGCGCAGATCAGGCCCACGCGTGGGCCGTGGCTGATGGCAAGCACGAGGCTGGCGATGATGGGCACGTTGATCGCCGGGAACAGCACCGCCCACCAGAGCACATACCCGGCTGCGGTGAACAGCGACATGACCAGTTCTCCGAACCAGTCGTCATCGCCTGATCCACTGTTGGTGGTGTTCTTATTGTTCGATGTCATGAGAGATGCCCTCCGTGAGCGTGTGGTCAACAGCAATGCCCGGGGTGGCGGGGTGCGGTGATCGGTTCACCGCACCCCACACCCGCTTGGGGTTACTTCTGCGGGCGTGTCTGCTCACTCGGCGCAGCACCACTGGCGGTGGCGGGGGTGAGGGCATCAGCGCGGAACGCCACCCCGCTGCGATCACCTTGGGCCCACGGGATGGCCACCAGACCAACCACCGAAATAGACTGCGTGACTGTAACTTTGGGGTCTCCTGCCACGGTGACATTGAGTACTTCGCCGCCGGAGTCATCCAGCGCGAGGACCTGGGTGGCGTACATCGGCATCCCGGTGGCGGTGTCGACTTTCGGGGCGCCGGTTTCGAAGTTCAGCCGTGGCTCCGGAGCGCGGGTGACGATAAAACGAGTTCCAGACGTATCGATTCTCAAACGCATTGTCCTACTAGTCCTTTCGTGAGATGTTGACGCCGGTCCGGCGCTGGATTCAGTTCACGTGGACATCACGGACGTTGCGAGAGACATGTGCCGACATTTCCGACACATCCACGGGCATTTCGGACACGGCCGGACATACCCACGGACATCACACCGACACTATCGCCGCAGGGTGGCGGCAATCGCATGGCAAACTAGACACCACGCGCTGAAGGATGGATACGGACGACACGGGAAGATGTGCGCTGACACGATGGACGAGCAGGACGGCACCGAGGCCGCCATCACTCCCAACGATCGCCTCGCGCAGCGGCTACAGGCCAAAGGTCTGTCCTCGCAGCGGTTCGCCACCGCGGTGGGTGTCGATATCAAGTCGGTGCGACGCTGGCTGGCCGATAGCGACTACAGAATTCGCGAACACAACGCCCGCAGCGCCAGCGAGGTGCTCGACTGCACTCCGCATGACCTGTGGCCCAAGCAGTACCCGGCCGCTACCCCCCGTGCAGTGACAACAGCGTCTGCGGGTGGGCCATTCACCGCGACCCTGTATGCCAGCCGTACTCAGCTGCCGATCACGACGTGGCAGCAGCATTTCGCCGACGCCACCACCGGCATCGACATCCTCGTGCTCGCGGCCACGTTCCTGTTCGACACCCTCGACGGATTCCTCGACACCCTGCTCGCCGCCGCCGCCCGCGGTGTGTCGGTGCGGTTTCTCGTCGGGGATCCCGACACTGCGACCACGATCTTGCGCGGTGAGGAGGAAGGGATCGGCGAGGCTGTCATCGCCCGCTGCCGCACGTCGGTGGAGTTGCTCGCCCCTCACGCTTGTACCCCGGGGCTGGACATTCGCACCCACGACACCGCGCTCTACACGTCGATCTTTCGGGTCGATGACGCCATGATTGTCAACTTCCACATCTACGGCTCACCCGGGCGCAACAACCCTGTGCTGGTTCTGTCACGTCACCATGAGCCAAGGCTCTGGACCACCCTCGAAGACGCTTTCACCCAGGTCTGGAACCGCGCCAGACCGCTGACCGCGAAAGGCTGACCCCCGATGCGCACCGACTACTACAATGACCCCAACGCCCCGGCGCCCAACAGTGTCGTTCCGTCCGCCTCGGCCATCGTCACCGACGAACAAGGTCGTATTCTGCTGATCAAACGCCGCGACAACACCCTGTGGGCGTTACCCGGCGGCGGACACGACATCGGCGAAACCATCGCCGACACCGCCGTGCGGGAAGTCAAAGAAGAAACCGGGCTCGACGTCGAAGTCACGGGTCTGGTCGGTGTCTACACCAACCCCCACCACGTGGTCGCGTTCACCGATGGCGAAGTGCGCCAACAATTCTCGCTACTGTTCGCCACCACGGTGCTCGGCGGGACCCTCGCCATCGACCACGAAAGCACCGACATCGCCTGGACTGCCCCCGACGACATCGCTGGCCTGGATATGCATCCGTCGATGCGACTGCGCGTCGAGCACTACCTGCAACGCCGCGACAGCCCCTACCTCGGCTGACCGCTGGGCTACAGCCAGTCGCGTACTCGCCGGACCGCCGCCAACAATTCGTCGCGGCCCGCGTCGACCGCCCGGTGCACCGGGTCCTCGGATCCATAACGCGCCAACACGTCGCGTAGTCGATCTCGCGGTGATATCGGCGCCCCGTCAGGTCCAGTCGTCAGATCGCAAAAAGTCAACGCATCAAGGACATTGCTGGGCGGATCGCTGAACGCGGACAAACCCGACAAGCCCCGCTCGGCAGCCTCCGCGTGCGCTCCGGTATGAAAGGCCACCAAGGAAGCGACCAGCTCCCCGAAACCCGCCGATCGCACGAACTCCGCTCCATCAAGGGGATGAAAACCGGTCCGGCGCACCGACGGTGCGTAACCGATATCGTGCAACCACCCCGCCGCGACCAGACAGTCCGCCGTTTGAGCATCGAAACGCCGGCTCAACCGCTCGGCAGTCGTCGCGACCCCCCGGACATGCGCCAACCGCCGCGGCTGCTCAGCCAGCCGCGCCTCGGCCTCGCGCCGTGCACGCTGCGCCAAAACTACGCTCACAACCGCCAGCCTACGAGCCCCAGCACCATGCCGCAGCCCCGTCGCGGCTGATGGCGCAGATCCTGGACACCCGCGACCCGCAGGAACCGGCGGCCACCAGCAGGCTTCGCTACGCTCGCTCTGCTCCCGTCCGCTGGCGCTCCCGTCCGCGCCGCTCCCTGCGCTCCGCCCTCCGTCCGCCGCCACGCATGCATGCACCCACGACCGGCGCCGGAACTAAGTCGCAGGCCACAGCGCTGGCATCACGACGAGGCGCAGCTGCCCTCGCTGCTCGCCGCATCGAGACGCCGCGAGCGGCAGGCCGGACCAATAGCCTGACCGTCGCTGACCTGCGATGTGAGAACTTTCTTTACTGGTATCGAGACACCTGCTCGATACAGCGGCGAAGGCGTACCGCCGCTAACAGGAAGAAGTGCAGGTCACGTTCAAGAGTTTGGAGTTCCACGTGGTCGGCGTGCCGCTTGTTGAAGCGTCGGTCGATGCGTCCTGATTGGAGCGCCACGGCGTTGATCCAGTTGGTTGCCTCGGTGCGAAGACGCTCGACAATGACGCCCTCTGATGGGGCATTGCGTTGACGTTCCGTTGCCCTCATTCTGTCCCTGCTGTGTGATCCATGGGGTGCGTTACACCGGGGAGGAAGTGGTGTCGGGGGCCGCTGGCCGCGTGCGGCAGAGCGATGAGGTGTGTGCCCGAAACCGCGGAGTCCGGTTGTTGGAGGTGGCTTCCGATCAGGTTGACGAGTGTGGCTGCGACCGCTACGAGGTCGGCTGCCGAGCCGTGGAATGTGGGGACCGAGCAGCCCCTGGTTGGTATAAGTTCGTCATCGCTGGGTTCTTGCCACAGCGTGTGGTAGAGCTCAAGTCCGCTGTCGCCCTGGATTGTTCGGCCAGCGTCTTGATCGATGCTGGAAACTGTCGCTGTTGCGCTTGCGGCGCACAGCACGGCTAGGCCGAGCGTGCCAGAGCGAGCGTCTGTGGCGACCTGAGCGATCAATGCCTTTCGCGTCGGCGCAGTTGCCAACGCATCGAGACAGCTCGTGATGCCGTTGTTCACTGTGGCGTCGATGATGAGATCCGCTGCCAGGCATGACGTGTGGTCTTCTGGGAGGTGCCCTTCTGCGACGGTGACCGTCAGGTCATCACGGATCGCGCGGAGCCGTCCAGCGAGTGCCTCGGCTTTGGAACGGCCAATGTCGTCTTCGACGTAGTTTTGTCGGACGAGCAAGCCGCCGGTGACGATGCCAGGGTCGCACACGGTGATCTCCGATGCTCCTGCGCGAGCGATGAATTCGGCGATCCATGATCCGAGCCCGCCGCAGCCCCAGATGTGGACAGTCTTTCGTTGAAATCCGTTCACGGGGCGGCCGTCGTCGCGGCGGGTTGTCACTTCGGGTCGTTCGTCGGACATCCTGCACCACTCAATCGGGATTTCAGTGTTGATCTTCGCGGGGTCGAGAACAACCCCCACACCCCGTTGCTGCGCGACCTCGCGGAGCGCATTCGCCGTTGGGGTGGGGAGCCGTCCGCCCAAGAGGTGGGGTGGGCCTCCAGCGGGGTGCGGCACGGCGAGGACGAAGTATTGCTCGGCGTCGTGGTGATTTCGTAACGCACTCGCCAGGAGGGCGGTGAGGAACGCCGGCGATTGCGGTGCGATCCGGGGAGCCCGTCCTTCGAGGCGGTCAAGGTAGGGGTCGTCCAGGAGAGCAAGCAGTAGCGCGAATGTGGATGCGGCACCGAACGGCAGCGCGGTGGCCAGGGTAATTACCGGTACGCGATGCCCGGCAGCTCCAGGCGAGTACGTCAGGTCGTATCGGTGCGTTGACCGGGCGATCAGGTGAGCCGTTTGGTGGCGCTTCGCCGGTCCGGGTTCTCGGGTAACGATCGTCGGTGTGTCATGTGCCTGATGCGGCACTCCGCCAACAGCGTGGTACATGGCGGTGGCGGCGTCGAAGTTTCCGGCGGCCGCGTCGACGAGCCAGTCCCAAAGGCGGGTGAGTAGGCCGGCCACACCAAGCGTCGGCTGCCATTCCCGTGAAGGATCCAAATAGATGCATAGTCGTTGACCCGCGAGCACATGGGGGTAGCCGAGAAACCGAGTGTGATCAACGTCGATAGCCGGTAGCGAGTACGAAGAGGGGCGAAGCTGAAGGATGAACTCCTCGGTCTCTTGAAGTTGCAGGCCACCCGGATGATGCGGGATGGCGGCCGTGCGTAGCGAGATGCGGAGCGACGCCTCGCCGCTAGCGTCGAGCGTGGGTCTTCCTCGGACCTGGATTTCGTTGGGACGTTGTTGCGCTAGCGCTTTGAGTTCGGCGAGGAGATGCTTCTGCCAGCCCGTCAGCGTGGGCTGGTGGCGTCTGGTCACCCTGCCCGACCAGAGCGCCCCACTGTTGAGTCCGCGGCAGAGGTGGCTGCTGGAAACTTCGCGCTAGCGGTTGTTGTGGCCGGCGCCTTGAATCCGTCGCCGAAGATGTTCTGCCACAGCTGGACACTGCGGTCTTTGTCTTTCTCCTCGTAGGCCGCTTCGATGTCGGCGGCATGCACGTGGATTCGGTCACGGAAGTAGCTGTAGGTCGCCTGAGCGCTCTCGGGGTCTGGTCCCCACCGGTGGTCGAACGTCACGCCGGAACCGGACGGGTCGGCGATGGAGGGCTTGATCGGGTTCGCTTGCAACCAGGTGTCGAGGTCTTGCACGACATGAAGAAGAGTTGTGGGGACGTTGCTGTAGTAACTCGGGTCCAGGAGCTTGCGCAAGTCTGTTACCTGCTCCCCCAGCATGGTGGTCAGCAGGACTGAACGTGTGCCGGTGAACGAATTCTTGTGATCACGAAGGTATTTCATGAGTCTGATCACTTTGCGTAAGTTCCCGCTGGCGATAGAGTCCTGTTTCTTCATCCAATCGGTGAAACCCTGCGGGTTCGTCAGCTCCCACTCGTTGTCGTCGCGGTTGACGATGACCTCTCGACCGTCGGCCAGGTTGAGGTGAGGGACGATGTCGACGTGCATGGAGTTGGCGTAGACGAGCCGCGCGCAGCGGCACTTACGTGAGTGCGGCATGGTGCCGTAGGTGCTGTGCCGATGCAGGGCTGCGTAGACCTCATCGATGTAGGTCTTGGGGTTGTCGGCCCAGTCCGGGTTCTGGCTCATGTCGAGCATGAAGTCGGCGTCGAACTCGTTGTCACCGACGGGGTTGATGATCGTGCGGTGTGCCCAGGAGCCTTGCGGCGTCTTGCCGGTGATCAGCGCACCGATTTCGACGTCGGCTTTGAGTGCCTTGTAGATGGCTTCGACGCGCTGGTTGAGTAGGTCCAGTTTGAACTGGCTGAGATTGACCGTGTCTTTCAGCAAGACGTTGAAGTGGTCAGCGAGTTGCATTGGGGGCCTCCGTGTGTGAAATGCTGCCCGGATCGTCGCGGTGTCGGCGTCCGTTCACCGGTGTGTATGCGGGCGCCTGGTGGTCAGCGAATTTCGCGGTGTAGCTAGGGCTGAGTTCTCGGCTGACTGAGGCAGCGAGGCCGGCCACGTCCTTTGGGTCCGCCGAGTCCAGTGCGTAGAGGCCGCCGGGCACTAGAGCGTCGAAGCGCGTGTAGTTGGATTTGCCGATCAAGTGTTCGGCGAGGCCCTGTCCGCCACGGCTGCTGGCGTTAAGGATCAGCGGGGCAATCGGTCTTGCCCAGTGTAAGAGTCCGCCGCGGTCCAAGCGCTTGGGGTGATCGGTCAGCTGATCAATGGTGCCGACGTTGAGGACGGTAATCGCGTCGAGAGGAACACCGAGCATGCTGACGGCCTCGGCGATCGCGACGACAGCCGGGTTGTTGGCCCATACTCCGCCGTCAATGAGCCTGTGTCCGTCGACGTACGCCGCGGGGAAGTACAGCGGCGCCGCCGAGGTCGCCAGTGCAACGTCCACCATCGGTATGCGCCAGTCGCGGGTCAGCCGTGTGTGGTGCGGAGTCTTGAAGATGTGCACGGCCCCGCGTTGTACATCCCACGCGGGAATGACGAGTCGCTTCGTGCTGTCGCCAAGGAGTCGGGCTCCGAGGACGCCGGTCAACGCTTGCCGCAGCGCCTCTGCGTCATAGATGGGCGATCTCAGCTGCCGTGGTCGGCGCCATCCTCGCCGCCTCGACGCCGGAAAGACTTTCTCGACCAGTTCTTCGTAGTGGGAGACAATCTCCTTCGGCGTGAGGCCCGCACCGAGACCCAGTGCGACGATGCCGCCCGCCGACGTGCCAGCAATGAGGTCGAAGGAATCGGTGATCCTAACGCCCAGATCCTGCTCCAGACGTGCAAGCACATGCGCAGTGAACAACGCCTTGGCGCCCCCTCCATCGAGAGCGAGGACCTGGAAGCGCTCGGGGCGCGGGCCAGCCGCCTCGCGCTCGGCTGCTGGATAGACCTGCGCGGCGAATTCGCCAGGTCCCGGCGAGGACGTACCATTATCAAGGTTGGCAGGCGTCGCGGGAACTACATCCATGTAACTAGACTACGCCGCTCCGCCGACAACGACCTAGCCGTTATTGCCACCGGCGTGGGGACCCGCGCAGCCAGCAGCCATGTCAATGCTCCGGCTCAGCATTTGCCGGCTCCGTCGAGACCGAAACCGTTTCGCTCGGCGTAGCCGCACGGAAACGAACGACTGTCTGCTGGTGCGTCATCGCGACACGATGGCGACATGGCGCCGGAGCAGCGCCCGCACTCTGGCCGGCACCCTCGTCGGCGGACTGGAGATCATCTGCGCTGCCACACGCGCAGCGTCGCCGCGCTCGCCGGCCTTTGTGATCTTGGGGTCGCCCAGGCGCCACGGCGAAGCGTGGTAATCGGGTTGTGACGCGACGATCTCCAGTAGTGTCTCGATATCCTGGAGGTCACGTTCGGAGTCGCGAACGGTACGTGCCAGCATCTTCAACACGAATGCTGCCTCGACGTCGGGAACCGGAATTTCGAACTCAACCGTGTCGCCGTCGGTGAGTCGGGCTGTGACGGCGACTTCGATCGGCGGTAGGGCGAGCGCCAACCGCAGCCCTGGCGCTCCGTCGAAGGCTCGTTCGCCGATGATCCGCTTGCCTGGTTTGGCTGCGGTGGGAACTAAGAGGTCGACCGCTTGCTCACCCCGCTCGTAGCGGTTGCCGCACTCAGCGGTGTACCCCAGTGCGGTGAGTCGATCGTGGAGGTTCCCGGTGGACGCCACGTTGACGTCGATCCCGGTGTCTGCGTCGGAGGTCAGTCGCGGTATGCCCGACACGTTGTAGACGTGCCGCAGCAGTCGCACCATGTGACCGCCGATGACGCGGTACTCGATGTCGGCAGTGACTGCGGCCACGTCACGCAGTGCACGCATTCCGTTGTCGTCGGCCACCGCAGTGCAGGCGATTTGCACCGATGCTGTTCCGGTCACCGGTGCACGATCCAGTCGCTGAGATGCTGCGGTGCACCGTCGCCAAGATCGGCACCGCCGCTGAGGTCCTGAAGCGCAATCACTGGATCCACAGTGATGATGTCGGAACGCTGCGTATCACGAACCCGCCGCCACCAGGCCGCGGTCGTCCAGACGGTCGGGTCGGCGGGAACCCGCACAGTCAAGGTCGCTTCCTCGGCGGTGGCCTCCACCAAACCGAACTCGGAGAGGTCGACCAGTTCTTTGGCATAGACCAGACCTCTGGTTGGTACCTGCCACGGTCGCAGGACGTCGGCGGCGACCTCGCCGCCAGCAAGGATCGGCACGGTGAGCTCGGCGCCGAGTCGGGTCGCACTGCGCACCTGCTCCACTACCGGATCCATTCCATACCAGTACGTTTCGACAAGTCCGCTGTCCGCAGGTACCAATGCCAGTTTCACCAGGAGCTCCCGGCGCGCAGCCTCGGTCATCGGCGTGTCCGGCAGCGGATCCTTCTCGGTCATTTTGGACACCGCCTGCTGGCTAACTCCGATGGCCGCGGCAATGTCGCGTTGGCGGAGGTGACCGCGCGTAAGCACACAGACCCGTTCAGCCGCCCGCCGCCGCCAGCTGCGCTCGCTGGCGGCGCGGGGCGGCCGTCCTGGTGTTGGCGTTCGGTAGGTTCGCCCGGAGAGCACCAGTTCGCCGGTGCTGCCGACGCTGAGATCCACGTCAGCCTGAGCCAGGAGCGCTGAACGTGCCTCATCTGAGATGGTCTCGCACACCACGAATACGCGGCGGCCTGGATGGCGGCGCACACGACTAAGGACTGCGGCCGGAGATGGCACACGTTCTGCCAGAACCAGGTCCGCTACTACGGCGCGGCCATCGATTCGGTATGTGATGCTGTGTGCATCACCAGTCACCATCCGCACGCCTGCGTCGACCAAGCGGGCAGGAATCGAAGCAGAGAGCACGTCTGTTACTCTACTCAGTGACTACTTGTCAAACAACCTATTGTCGATAAATAGCGTTCTGGTTGTTTGACTTCGACCAACCAGTGGCGTACAAACCGTCCATTGATCCGTCATACGCTGGTGGAGTTTAACGGGCCTAGCGTCGAGGAACCTGAGCAGATAGAGCTACTCTGACGTTTTCGCGGCGACGCCGGTAGCCCAGGCATCGCTGACAGCCGCTGACTCTTAATCAGCGGGTCTGGGGTTCGAAACCCTGACGGCGCACCATGCAAACGCAATGCTCAGGCAGGGTTGTTGTCGTTTCGGAGTGTTTGCTGCCTGTGACAGATGTGACCGATGTGACCGAAAGGTCTCCATATTGTCCCCGCGCTGCGGAAGCAGACCCACCACAGCAAACGGCGCGTCGGCGTGACATGTGAGACCGCCGTCCTAAGGTCGTGCCGTGTCTAATATGCCTCCCGACCCCGATGCATCTGACTCACGCGAGGACGGTGCACCTACCAAAGAGGCCTGTGCCAAGCTCTATCAGGAAGTGGGTCTGCTGCACGATCAGGTGACAATTTCGGTCACGCGGCCTGACTGGCCGTCGTGGTCATGATGGCTTCGTATTCGACGGGGGTCAACCGGCCGAGGGCGCCTTGGCGGCGACGTCGGTGGTAGGTGCGTTCGATCCAAGTGACGATGGCGATCCGCAGCTCCTCTCGGGTGGCCCAGCGGCGGCGGTCGAGGACGTTCTTCTGCAGCAGGCTGAAGAAGCTCTCCATCGCCGCGTTGTCGCCGGCCGCGCCGACACGTCCCATTGAGCCGACCATGCCGTGATGGTGCAGGGCCTGGACGAACTTTCGACTTCGAAACTGCGACCCTCTGTCCGTGTGAACCACGCAGCCGGCGACCACCCCACGGCGGCCGACCGCGTTGCGCAGCGCGGCGGTCGCCAGGCGTGACTTCATTCGGGAGTCGATCGAATAACCCACGATGCGGTTGGAGAATGCATCCTTGATCGCGCAGAGGTAGAGCTTGCCCTCGCCGGTATAATGCTCAGTTATGTCGCTGAGCCACAACATGTTTGGCGTTTCAGCGGTGAAGTCGCGCTGGACCAGATCGTCGTGCACCGGCGGTCCTGGTTTGCCGTTCTTGCCGCGCTTCTTGCCGAACACGCTCCACAACTGCTGCTGTGAGCAGATGCGCCAGGCGGTGCGCTCGGCCATCGGCTCGCCGGCCTCACGGGCCTCCTCGACGAGGTAGCGGTAGCCGAACTCGGGGTCCTCGCCGTGCGCGTCGAACAGGGCGTTGGCGCGGTATGCCTCGACGAGTTCGGCATTGGTGATGGGATTTGCCCGCCAGCGGTAGTAGGGCTGGCGGGCGAGCTTGAGTACCCGGCGCGTCACCGCGACGGGAATCCCGTCGGCGGCGAGCTCACTTACGAGCGGGTAGACCCTTTTCCCGGCAGATTGGCCTGCGACAAGTACGCCGCTGCCCGCCGTAAGACTTCATTCTCTTGTTCCAACAACCGATTTCGGCGTCGTAGCTCGCGCAGATCAGCGGAGTCATTGGTGCTCTTACCTGGCTTGGCGCCCTCGTCGACGTCGGCTTGGCGCATCCACTTGGTCAACGTCATCGGGTGCACGCCGAAATCGGTGGCGATCTGCTCGATCGTCACCCCGTCGTCGCGGTTACGGGCAACGCGGACGACGTCGTCGCGAAATTCACGGGGGTAGGGCCTAGGCACACTGACATCCTTCCAGCCCGCCCGCTTTGGGCAAGCCAACTCAGATGTCACCTATTGGTGCAGCAGACCCGATGATCGTGGGCTGGCGGGTAGCGTCGCACATGCGTACCACCATGGTGCTGGATGCGTTGGAGATGGCTCGTTGGTCACGCGGAAACACATTGCCGGGCTTGACATGTCACTCCGATGCCGGATCGCAATTCACCTCTATCCGCTATGGCGAACGGCTCGCCGAGATCGGAGCGGTCCGCTCGATCGGCACGATCGGAGACAGCTACGATAATGCCCTGGAGACGGTGAACGGCTACTACAAGGCGGAGCTGATCTACGGGCCAGTCCGCACCAGGCCGTGGAAGACCGTCGAGGACGTCGAACTCGCGACCCTGAGCTGGGTGTACTGGCACAACACCAGCCGCTTACACAGCTACCTTAATGACATCCCACCCACCGAGTTCGAAGCCGCGTTCCACGATGCACATGGGACCGACCAACCCCTGGCCGGAATCCAATAACCCGAGCCTCCGGGAAAGTCAGGGCGATTCAATCAAGTAGCTAGAGTCCGATACGTTTGGCGATGACCTCGTTCATGATTTCGTTGGTGCCGCCGCCTATTCCGAGAATTCGGCAATCTCGATAGTGTCTCTCGATCTCAGACTCACGCATGTAGCCCATCCCACCGAAGATCTGAACCGCCTCATTGACCACGTAGTCGCACGCATACACAGCGGTGTTCTTGGCCATCGACACCTCGGCAACGACATCCTCCCCCGCTAGCCACCTCTGCATGACCGCACGGGTGTAGGTGCACGCCACGTCGACCTGTCGAGCCATCTCCGCAAGCTTATGGCGAATGATCTGGCGCCCCGTCAAGGGTCTACCGAACGTTTCACGTTCCCGCGCCCAACTCTTGGCAAGGTCGAGAGCCCGACCCGCCGTCGCGTACGCCTGGACGGCGATGCCGAGCCGTTCAGCCTGAAATTGCTGCATGATCTGCAAAAACCCACTGTTCTCTGCCCCCACCAGGTTGTCAGCCGGTACGCGAACGTCGACGAAAGACAACTCGGCGGTGTCGCTACATCGCCACCCCATCTTGTCTAACCGGCGGGACACTTCGAATCCAGGCGAATTCTTGTCGATCACAAGCAATGAAACTCCACCGTAACCCGGTCCGCCGGTGCGTACCGCCGTAGTAACGAAGTCCGCTCGAACTCCGCTGGTGATGAACGTCTTTGCTCCGTTGACCACGTAGGTGTCCCCCTCGCGCACCGCGCGTGTGCGCAGATTCGCGACATCTGAGCCTGCCCCAGGCTCGGTAACGCCCAGCGAGCCGATCATCTTTCCTGCGAGCGTAGGACGGACATATCGTTGAATCAGGGCGTCGGAGCCATTGGCGGCAATGTGGGGAAGGGCAATGCCATGGGTGAACAAGGCGGCGCAGACGCCAGTGGACCCGCCTGCGGCCAGGATGGCCTCAGTGACCAGTGCAGAGTCAATCGCATTGCCGCCGCTGCCGCCGACTTCTTCCGGGAACCCGATTCTGAGAAGCCCCACCTCGGCAGCATTGAGATGCAGGTCGCGCGGAATCTCACCCACGTGCTCCCATTCCGCTAGCTTCGGCGCGATTTCACGTTCCGAGAAAGACCGCGCCATTTGGCTCAGCGCTCGTCGCTCCGGCGTGGTCCACACCTCCGGGGCGATAGCGAAACGAGCAGCCCCATCCCTGCTTGCCGTGGTCGTGCCAGCGTCCGTCATCTCAGCCTCCCAGAGAATGTGATAGATGATCGATGAGGTGTCTGATGCTTGCCGTCCTCACGACGGGAAAGAAGGACCCGACGCCAACCACCCAAGGGGCCCGGCCGCATGATCTGCAGCAACGCAAGGACATGGAGACCAGCAGTGGGCATGATGCTCTTCAGAACCGGACCAGCCCTCGGATATTTTTTCCTGAACGCATATCCTGGTAGCCCTCATTAATTTGGTCGAGGGAGTATTCGCGGGTGACCAACTCATCGAGCTTCAACAACCCAGCGGAGTACAGCTCGACCAGTCGCGGAATATCGTGCGGCGCATTGGATGAGCCATACAAAGCGCCACGAATCTGCTTCTCGTAAAGCGTCATTTCAAGCAGTGATCCTGAGATCGATGAGTCGTCGGGGTGCCCGATGGCCGTGACCACGACGCGCCCGCGCTTTCCGACCAAGGCCAGCGCTTCCGCGGTGTAGGAGGCCTCAGCCACATCGGTGGTGAGGATGCAGACATCAGCCAGCTTGCCCAGCGTCATATCGCTGACCAGCGACCAAGCTTCATCCATCGAGGCCGCGGTGTGCGTCGCACCGAACCCGCTCGCTTGCTCTCGCTTGAACTTCACCGGATCGACCGCCACAATCGCCAGCGCTCCCGCGATTCGCGCGCCCTGAATCGCATTCATTCCGATTCCGCCCGCTCCCACTACCACGACGGTGTCCCCGGCGCGCACCTCCCCAGTCCGCACCGCAGATCCGTAACCGGTCGTGACGCCGCAACCGATCAAGGCTGCCCGATCCAGGGGGATTCCGCCGTCAATCTTGACCACGGACGCCTGCGGCACCACTGTGTACTCGGAAAACGTCCCGAGCAAACACATCTGCCCGACGTCCTCGCCTCGTGCGTGAAAGCGATAGGTGCCGTCGATCTGCGGTCCCATCATGAGCGCCGCTCCCAACTCACAGAGATTGCCCATGCCGCGCGCGCAGTACGAGCAGCGCCCACACGAGGGAAGGAAGGTCAAGATGACAGAATCACCTTCGGACAGTTCCTCAACCCCTTCGCCGCACTCCACGACTGTGCCAGCACCCTCATGACCCCCCACTACCGGCAATGGGATCGGGAGGTCGCCGGTCACCAGATGTTCGTCGGAATGGCACAAGCCGGTGGCCGCCAGCCGCACGAGGACCTCCCCGGGACCTGGCGGATCCAAATCGACTTCTTCGACCTCCCACTTCTGCTCCAAGCCCCACAAAACAGCCGCACGTGTCTTCATGTTGAAGTCCCTTCTATCGAATTACGCTTCTCGAGTAGTTATCCCGACCGCGCACGGTGGTCGCGCGAACTGTCCTGGATGATCTCCGGGCACATCGCCCAGAGGCCCGCGCCGCTCACCCGGGCCCGGGCGCGGTACCGCACCGACATCACACATTGAGCAGGTCGTGACGCTTGTCGGCCTCAAGGATTGCCCGGTATTCCGGAAAGAGGTTCTTTGCCTGCGGTATGAGCTTGATCAGTTTGGTGACAGGACCTTTCGCTCGTACAGTTCCTTTCGCCATCGCCATGGTCAAGTTCACCTTCCCCAACCAGAACCTGTTGCCGGTATCCGCGGACATGAACAATTCGACATTCGGTGTAACGCCACTGTCCGCGCCGGTCTCTACGACCTTCTCCGGCATATCCACGGTTACTACCGCATCCGGATCGGTGTAGTGGATCCGTAACACCACCCCGGACCCGGCAAGTCTGTTCGCAAGGTCTTCGTTCTCCAAACCTCGTCGAAAGATGCCGGCGAGGTAGCGGTAAACCTCTTCCGCATCAGCGAAGACAGCCATCGTGATTCTCCCTTCCTATGACACAATTCAAAGCGCTCAAATAAATCTGCTGGGTCGCAACCAGTTCGGCTTGCTCCGAAGCAATCAGAACTCATAGGAGTAGATCTCCTGCCTCCCTCAGCGCCTCCGCGAGTCGACGTTCGGCTGTCGGCAATTGCGCAGCCACGGACGCGGCGCCGCTCGCTCTTCGGTGCGGATCTGCACCGCGGTCATAAGCGGCGTGCGCAACCGCGGTCCACAACTCAGATGCGGTCTTTGCAGCCTCCGCTGCTTTAAACGCAGGTTCGAAACTCAACTCTTCAGCGACGCGCCGACATCCACGTGCTTGCAGATCTCGGAACAGACCGCCTCCGGTTCCGGCTTTTTCGATGAAGGCGCTCAGCGCAAACAAGGCTCCGTCGAGGGTGTCGTCGTCAAAGATCTTCGGCCACCGCTTGAGATCCTCCACAAAAGTCGATACCCCTGGTAGCCCACGCACCTGAATTTCACAATCGGAGTCCTCGGTGATCGGCGCGCTCACACACGAACCCTGCATCGCGTCCGCGGACCTACGGAAGGCCGACCGGGCAGCATTGCCGAGATCTGGTGCCGCGCCGGGCCACTCGACTACGTAGGTGGTGTGCCGCGTGGGGACGGGAAATCCCGTCGATGCCCGCGCCTTCCGTAGATTCTCGTAAGGCACGGCTTGAGGTGTATCGCGATCGTTATCGACCACGAAGGCGAGTTCCTCGTCGTCGTCGTACCCTACGATCACGACATCGTGCCGGCTCATACTCAGACGCGTTCTCAGATAGGGCAATTCGGCGATGTCAGTCCACACCATGACCGGCGTACCGGCATCGATCTGTTCGGTCACCCATTTCCACCCGAGATCGGGGTCGTCTGTCGAACGACACTCGAAGCGCGCGCCCAACCGGGTCAAGTATTCGTCTTCGAGGTCCGCGCTGCGTCCAACGAGGTAGATCGGTGGACGTAGGTGGGCCGAGCGAACATACGAGAAGTCGAGGGCCCCGCCGAGAGCAAACACGATGCCTTCGTCCGGGGTGTCATCACCCCAACGGATCCCGGCCCATTCGGTCAAATCCCGAAGAGCCCCCGATCCGCAGTGGCCGCCCATGTCGTGGCGATACGGCACCACCATCGATGCCATCAGTCCTCCTCCTCTAGATGACTAACGTGCGGGCGGCAACTCCTCTGAGTCATAGGGAACGCGAGATGATTTCCTTCATCACCTCGTTCGTGCCGGCATAGATTTTTTGCACGCGCTGATCCACCCACAACCTCGAGATGGGGTACTCGGTCATGTAGCCATATCCGCCGTGAAGCTGCATACAGTCATCGAGTACCTTCATCGCTCGCTCAGTGGTCCACCACTTCGCCATGGCGACGGTCTGCACGTCGAGTTGACCCGCAAGGTGCAGGTCGATGCAGTAGTCGAGGAACACTCGTGCGATGCGCGTTTCTGTCGCGGCTTCAGCCAGCGTGAACTTGGTGTTCTGAAAGCCAAAGACAGGCCGACCGAACGCCTCCCGCTCACGCGTGTACTTGAGCGTCTGCTCCAGGGCAAGTTCCATCGCTGCGACAGCCCCCACCGCGACGATGAGTCGCTCTTGTGGCAGCTGCGTCATCAGCTGAATGAAGCCCTGTCCCTCAGACTGGCCCAGTAGATGCGAGCGCGGAACTCTCACTTCATCGAAGAACAACTCGGAGGTGTCCTGGCCGCGCTGGCCGATTTTGTCGAGAACCTTGCCGCGCCGGAATCCCGCCCGGTCAGCCTCGACAACGATCAAAGAGATGCCCGCAGCGCCCTGGCTCGGATCTGTCTTGGCAACAACGATGATGAGGTCGGCCTGTTGGCCGTTGGTGATGAAAGTCTTGGAGCCGGTGATCACGTACTCGTCACCGTCCAGGAGGGCTTTTGTCTTGACGCTCTGCAGATCGGACCCGGTCCCCGGTTCTGTCATGGCGATCGCCCCGATCATTTCACCGGACGCCATCTTGGGAAGCCACTGCGCGCGCAGCTCTTCAGTCGCGTACTGCAGGATGTAGTGGGCGACGATTCCGCTGTGCAGTCCCGCGCCCCATGAGCTGTCACCTATGCGGGCCTGCTCTTCAAGCACGACCGCTTCGTGCGCGAAAGTGCCACCGCCTCCGCCGTATTCCTCAGGTATAGACATGCAGAGCAGGCCCAGCTCGCCTGCTCGGTTCCACAGTTCTCGGTCGACGTGGTGCTGGTCTGCAAAGCGGTTCGCATGCGGCGCCAATTCGGCCGAGAAGAACTTCGCAGCGAGGTCACGAAGCTCGAGTAATTCGGCATTCATCCAGGGAGAGATTGGTGAGGACATGATTACCTTCCGACTGTTGGAATTCCAGGGATTTGACGTTATGACGTTTCGATTTCGATGAGGTATTCGCCGGCAGAGTGGCGCGCACGGATGACCTTTTTGTCGTACTTTCCGACGCTCGTCCTCGGAATATCGGACACGAAGCTCCATCGCTCGGGAATCCACCATTTGGCGACTTTGTCCGCAAGGAACGATCGGAGTTGGTCAATGTCAACGTCGGTTCCGGGGTGGACGACGACAAGCGCCAACGGCCTTTCCTGCCATTTATCGTCCGCGACGCCGACTACCGCCGCTTCGTACACGGCAGGGTGGCCGATCAGCGTGTTTTCCAGCTCCACCGAGGAGATCCATTCGCCACCTGACTTGATGACGTCTTTCGAGCGGTCGGTCAGTGTCAGATAGCCCTCGGCGTCGATCTTGCCCACATCACCGGTACGCAGCCATCCTTCGTCGAACTTCTCCGTATCGTTGTTTCCGAAATAGGACCCGGTGATCCAGGGACCGCGCGCCTGGATCTCCCCAACTGATTGCCCGTCCCACGGCACGTCTTTCCCGTCGTCGTCCCGCAACCGGATTTCGACACCGCAGATCGGTCGGCCCTGGGATGCGCGCAGCTCCCAGCGCCGCGTCGCGTCGGCTCTGTGAGCCGGACGTGCAACGGTCGCCAACGGAGAGGTTTCGGTCATACCCCAGGCCTGCACAATGGGCACGTCGTACTTCTCTTCGAATGCCCGCATCAACGAAAGCGGAACAGCAGACCCCCCGCACGCGACCAGCCGTAACGAAGAAATGTCCCGCTCAGGGTGCGAATCCAGATATCGGTCGACATCGTTCCAGATCGTCGGCACTGCACCGGCCAAGGTCGGTCTGGTGTCTTCGATGATCGACACCAACGGTTCGGCTTGGAGATACCGGTCAGGCAGTACCAGATCCGCACCGGACATCAACGCTGCGTAAATAAGCCCCCACGCATTGGCGTGAAACATTGGGACGATGGCCAGCACACGGTCGGCCTCGCTGACTGACAAAGCGTTAGCTGTGCAGGCGGTCAGGGAGTGAAGGTACGTCGAACGGTGGCTGTAGACGACGCCTTTGGGATCTCCGGTGGTACCGCTCGTATAACACATGGCCGCGGCGGACAGCTCGTCGAGCTCAGGCCAGTCAAATGATTCTTCTTGGCCGGCAAGCACTTCCTCGTAACGCAGAACGGTCTTCCCGCATCCCTGGAGCGGGGCAAGGTCGCCCTCTCCGGTGACGATGACGGTGTGCACCGACGCCATCGCTGGGAGCGCGCGCGCCAACAACGGGGCAACCGAAGCGTCGACTAGGACGATCTGATCGCTCGCGTGATTGGCGATGTACGCCAGTTGCTCTGGGGCCAAACGAATGTTGAGCGTGTGCAGGACCGCGCCCATGGAGGGAATCGCACAGTAGGCCTCCAGATGTTCCTGGTTGCTCCACTGGAAGGTGGCCACGCGTTGGTCTGCCGTGACGCCAAGACTGCGCAGCGCATTGGCAAGGCGAGCCACTCGCGCCAGCACAATGCGGTAAGGCGTTCTCCGATATCCATTTCCGGTCGGAGTGACGACCTCGCTGTCACCGTGTATGGCTGCCGCATGCTGGACGATCGCCGACACCGTGAGCGGAACATTTTGCATTGTGCTTTGCATCGTGTAGTGCCCTTTCAGGCGAAGAGGTCGGGACGGCTGTTCGGCTGATCGATGAATGTGCCGTAATGCGTTCTCAGTGCTTGCAGGATGTCTGCTAGGGGTAGATCGTCGTAGGCTCCCCGGTCGCGCAGATACTCCATGTGCTGGGTGCCGTCAGCGGTGAAACCATGGAGTAGCGCGTCGCTACGGCCGTCGAATTCGATCGGCGAGACACCGAAGCGTGCGCACAGCTCGCGATTGAACGCCGGGGTGGCCTTTACCCACGCACCGTTGAGGAACATGAGACTGTAGCCGTGGTAGACGAAAACGTCGCTACCACCCATCCGCTCGCGCAATGCCTTGGTCTGGAGGTGGTTTCGGACGTCGGCGAACCCCAGCCGCGCCGGGATTCCCGCCGCTCGGCACGCTGCAGTCAAGAGCACGGCCTTCGGGACGCAGTAGGCCCGTTCTGCGGTCGCGACGGTGCTGGCGCGATACGCGTGCGGGTTGTCGGTCACCGTGTAGGGGTCGTACCAAATGGAGTCACGGACCGCGGTGAAGATGGCGATGGCCTTCTCGGTGTCGCCGCAGGCACCACGGATCGCCGATGACACGAAGTCACGTACCGAATCTTGTTGCCAGTCAAGAAACTCCGTGGGTTCGAGGTAGGGGCTGTGGTCGACGGTCATCGGCGCTTCATCTCCAACGGAAGTCCGTCCACCGGAATGGGCAGCGAGGTGTTGTCCCATCGGACGTGATAGTTCTCCGGAACCTTCCAAGTGAACGAACGCAGCATCCTGTGCAGGATTGCTTTGACTTCGAGCGTCCCGAATTGCATGCCGATGCACTTGTGCGCTCCACCTCCGAACGGAACCCAGGCGAATCGGTGGTGTTGGTCTTCGCGCCGAGGCTCGTCGAAACGTGAGGGATCGAACCGCTCCGGATCACTCCAGATCGTTCGATCGAAGTGATTCACGGCAGGCGTTATAGCGCATAACGTGTTCGAGGGGATGTGATATCCATCGATGGCGACATCTCGAACCGTCTTGCGCATCACCAGCGGAACAGGTGCAAGCAGTCTGAGCGCTTCCTTGATCACGAGGTCGATGACCGTCATCTTCTCCAGGGCCTCGATGTCCGGCAACCCGTCACCGATGGCCGCGGCTTCCGCAGCCGCAGCCTCCTGCCACTGCGGATACTTGGCAAGGAAATAGGTGACCGCTGTGGTGGTGATCGTCGAGGTGTCGTGGGCCGCCATCATCAAGAAGATCATGTGATTCACCACATCCTCGTCGGAAAACCGCTCCCCGTCTTCGGTCGTGGCTTGACAGAGAGCAGCGAACAGATCCTCCGTTTCACCGGCTCGCGCGGCCGGCAGATGCCGGAAGAAGTAGTCCTCCAAAACGCGCCGCCCTTGCACACCAGCGCGGAATCTGGTTCCCGGAAGCGGAGCACGCACAAGGGAACTCGCCGCCCGGACCGTAGCGACGAACGCCTTGTTGACAGCATCGCTCTCGTCCTTGCCGCGGCCGCCCATGAAGACGTCGGTAGCGATGTCGAGGGTGAGTTCCTTCAACAGTGGGTAGATTCGAACCGACGGGCCCACCGGCCACGCAGGCACTGCCGAGCGAACGCATGGCGTTACCTGTTCGACGTATCCGGTCAGGCGCGGACGCGTAAACGCCTCCTGCATGATGCGCCGGTGCATCAAGTGCTCGTCGAAGCTCATGAGCATCAAACCGCGATGGAAGAAGGCGTCGATCAGGAAGGACCAGCCATCCTGAGAGAATGCTTTCGCTTCGCTCGTGAACGCCTCTCGAGTGGCGTCAGGGCCGGCGATGACCACCATCTTGGTGCCGAACGCGCCCATCCACGACACCGAACCCAGACGGTCGTAGCGCTCTCGACTGAAATCCGAGCCGAATCGGATGTAGTCGAGCGTGTGACCTACGAAGGGCAGTCCGGCATCCCCCCGGACGGCTTTCAATCCACTGCCCGCGGGTGCCGGTGCCAGTTCACGAACCGGCCAGTCCCGGCTCCATCGACGCCATCTGTCGTCGACGGCGTGAGGCGCGGGGACCATGATCACAGAGGACAACCGCTCCTTCACGTGGTGCGCAGGTGCGAGAAGGTGATTCGTCATGGTTCCTCCTGGACGCTGGGCCGCTTTGACGGCGTCCACCAGTCTTTACAAAGATGCCATTGATGTCAATATCTAGACATTATTGGCCTAGCGGTTAAGTGCGCGTCTCGTGCCCTTAGTCGGCCAGGCTCGGTTCTGCAGGGTCTCAGACCTTTAGACGCCCGACGTTTCTCAAGACGTAATCGCCGCTGTGCGGCTTCCGGGTAAGGAGTCGATAAACCAAGGTAGGCCCCGGCCAGTTCGTCGGGATTTCCCCGCTCGAGGTTCGATACCAGCTCGCACACAGCGCCCACACCGACCTCCGTAGTCGCCTTCTCAAGCGCGTGTTGTAGCGTTGCGCGCTCTCCGTCCTGACATCGATCGCATGACCCGGATGAGCAGCCACGGCTTTGATGAGCGTTGCGATGTGACGGACTTGTGACTCGATCATGTAGAGGATCGACCCCGAGCCCACATTCGTGTTGGGACCATAAAGCAGGAACAGGTTCGGGAACATGGGGACAGTGATGCCCAGATATGCGTACGCCTGGGTCTTCCACACCTCGGCCAAGGAGACTCCGCGAGAGCCGCGCACGGACATCGGGGCGAGAAAATCGGTGGCGCGAAACCCGGTTCCGTAGATCACGACATCTGCAGGACGAAACTCTCCATCCACGGTCTTGACACCGTTGTCGCAGAGCTCTGCGATAGCCTTCGGCACCAACGACACGCGATCACTCGCGATTGCTGGATAGTAATCATTCGAGAACAGCACTCGCTTGCACCCTGGCGCGTCCGAAGGCATCAATTGCTCGCGCAAAGATGGGCTAGCAACCTGCCGATGTAGGTGGCGGCGCGCGATCGCACCGAGGACGCGTGAGAGGGGCTTCGCGTCGACTAGCGTCACAGCGAGCAACTCGAAAATTAGCCATACCGCGAAACGCTCGAGGCGCAGCGCCATCGGCAATAACTCGCTCACCCTGTCGTGAAGGACTCCATACCTGCTGTCCCACTTCGGCAAGATCCACGGAGCCGTGCGCTGATATAGCGTGACATGCTCCGCCTCCTGGGCGATGTGTGGCACGAATTGGATGGCACTAGCTCCTGTGCCGATGACGGCTACTTGCTTGCCGCGAAGCGAAACCGATCGGTCCCAACGCGCCGAATGAAAGCGCGGCCCCTGGAAGGTGTCTGCGTCGGCAATAACGGGTACGTGGGGCAAGGAGAGCTGACCCACGGCCGAGACGACGACATCGCAGGTTATTGTCTCGTTCGAGTTCGTAACCAGGGTCCAACGCCCTAGCTGGTCATCGAAGGTCATTGCGACAACTTCGGTCTGGGTACGCAGATGCGCGGCCAGTCCGCCACTCTCCACGAGTTGTTGGAGGTACTTGAGTATCTCGGGTTGCTCGGCATATCGCCGTGACCAACGAGGATTGGGCTTGTACGAGAGTGAGTACAACGCTGACGGCACGTCGCAGGCCGCTCCCGGATAGGTGTTGTCACGCCAAACACCCCCGATGTCTGCAGCCTTTTCCAGGATCGTGAAGTTCGTGAACCCGTCCTTCTTCAGCCGGTGGGCCATCGCAACCCCGGCGAAGCCGGCCCCGATGATCACGATCGACGGATCGTATGCGCGACAGGCCGTCGCGAAGTTGCTGCTCATGAGGCAGAGACGACTGACTTCACGCTGCGGCGGTCGAGGTGGTGTAGGTGTAGGAGCATTGCCTGTTCGGACACTTTCACCTGACTTCCGAGGCTTCAAGGAAGCGTCCCGCTCGATGAATCGCGTCTCGGGCTTCGGGAAGAATCCGGAACATAGCCTGGAATACATGGATCTGTCCCCGGTATACCTGGATCTCGACGTGGGATCCAGCTGATTGAAGTCGCTCGGCGAGACGGCGCGAGTCATCGATCAACATTTCTCTCCCGCCCACCTGAATGAGGATCGGCGGCATCGAGGTGAGGTCCGCGTCAAGCACGCTGAGGCGCGGATCTCCGCGATCTGCGCCACCTACGTAGAGGTCAAGAGCGCGCGCCGCTGATTGAGCGGAGGCAAAAGGATCCCGGCGGCGAATTTCACGCGCTCTGGCAAGTTCGCACCTGAGATCCAGGACGGGAGACATCAGCAGCATCGCATCAGGGAGCGGCAATCCAACTGCACGTGCGCCCAAGGCCGTGGCCATCGTGAGCTGACCGCCCGCTGAATCGCCGGCAACCGCGACGGTGCGCTGACAAGAACCCGGGGACCCTCCGCTGGTAAGCCAGCGATACGCATTCAGCGCATCGTCCGCGGCTGCGGGATAGGGATACCGCGGGGCAAGACGATACTTCACTGCGAAGATGGGGCGCCCGCTCGCCGAGGCGAGTTCACCAAGAAGACCGCGGTGCGTCTCCGGCGAGCACATAGAATAGGCGCCGCCGTGGATGTACAGCAAAGGGTTGGCATGCGGATTAATGGCAGGCGTGGTGATCCAGTCCCCACGAACCGGGCCTCCGGCGAATACAGTGTCAACCTTGCGCACTGTGACGCCGCGCCGAGGCCGTGAGGCTACGAGCGCTGTTCGAAGCACGCGATCCATCACCGCAAGTCCGTAGGCGTTTGATGGCATCAGCTGCGCCAGTGGCCGCAGCGTGGTTCGCGAGGACATCGCGACGAGATGACTGGCAAGACTGGGCTGCCAGTCAGGGGCATCCATTCTGGTCACCGGGGACACACCTCTTCGGGCCGATTCTCGAATCGGTAGTCCGAGAGGCGAAAGGTGCGGCTCCGCCAATAGGTCTCCAGAGTCGTTGATGGACGGAGTGGAACGTCACCGTGCCTGTCGAAGTAGTAGCTGTTGGCATTGGAACAGCTCGGCTGCCAGAAAACCTGTCTGTGACGCCGCCTTAGCACTTCGGCGAAATAACGGTCGTTCGCCTCCTTCTTGACCTCCACGCAGTTAGCACCCAGCGCCCGCGCGCGACGAAGACACCGGACGATGTGCCGACTCTGCGCCTCGATGAGCGTGAAGTACGAGGAACCGTTGTAGCCGTACGGGCCGAAGATGTTGAAATGATTCGGAAATCCCGGGACGCTCACCCCTTCGAAGGCCTGCAGTCGATGCTCGTCCCACCATGTAGCCTGCTCCAGCCCGCCGCGTCCCTTCAATACGTAAGTTGGCATGTTGCCCGACTCCATCACTTTGAAGCCGGTGGCCAGGATCAAGACGTCAATGGGATGAGCTTTGCCGTCTCGAGTATGGACGGATGCATGGTCGATATGGGTTATGCCGCTCGTCTCGAGCGAAACGTTGGACCGGTTGTACGTTGCGAGATAGGAATTGTGGAAGCTGGGTCGTTTACAGCCCAACGAGTAGCGCGGAATGAGTTGTTCTCTCGTCGTCGGGTCATGGACCTCACGCCGCATGTACCGCTTTGCGGCGCTCTCCATGACATCGGCGAACGGTATCACCGTATGAAAGTGAGCGGCGATTGGGAAAGTGATTTCCACGAACGCCTGGCTGGCGGTCCGGGTCGCCAATTGTGCCCCCGGCAGGAAATGTAGAAGCCTTCCACCCCACGTCGGTATGGGGAAGTCTGGCTTCGGCAGACAATAAATTGGAGTTCGCTGAAATACCGTCAGACTCTCTGCTTTCTTTGCGACTTCGGGTATCAGTTGCACCGCCGATGCACCGGTACCGATTACTGCAACCCTCTTCCCGCTGAGATCTTTGGCATTGTCCCATCTAGCCGTGTGGAGCGTAACGCCGGCGAAATCTCGCACCCCCTTGATTTCAGGCCACTTTGGCCGACTGAGAACGCCGGAGCAATTTATCACGAAGCGTGCCGTGAACTCCTCACCATTGGCACTGGTCAAATGCCACCGTGTTGCGTTCTCGTCGAAACAAGCCTCGGTAATGGTTGTGTTGAAACGAATATGGTCCCAGAGCCGATACTTTTCAACACATCGCTCGGCATAGGCTTTGAGCTCATTGCCGTGGGCGTACGTGCGCGACCAAGAGGGCCGCATTTCGTATGAGAATTGATAACTGAACGACGGTATATCGACAGCGATACCCGGGTAGGTGTTCCAGTGCCACGTACCACCTACGCCATCGGCGTCATCAACCATCAAGAAGTCGGTAAATCCCGCCTTCATCAAGCTAATGCCAGACCCGATGCCGGAAAATCCAGCTCCTATGATAATTATCTCGTAATTACGGTCGGACTTGCGATCCATTCCTGTATTTCACCGTTCTGACGGTCAGCCCTGCAAACTTGTATTCAGAGTGATTGCGTCAGCTCGACGTGTGTATCGTCGCGCCGGGTTATCACGTAATCATGAGGATCCAAGCGGGATAGTTCTCTCATAAACTGGGTCGCGAAACCTGGGTACATCGTGCCGTTGTAGCCGTCCTCGGTCAAATACCAACTGCTGCACCCCGAATTCCAAGTCGTTCGTCGAAGGCGGCGCTGAATTTCGGAGTGATAGCGGTCCTGACGATCCTCCCTCACATCCAAAGTGCCGATGTCATTTTGCTGAAGGAGCTTGATCGCCTTGACTATATAGTCAATTGCAGCCTCCATATATACGAGCGCCGAGTTGTGGCCTGGCCCGGAATTCGGTCCGAAAGTGAAGAATAAGTTCGGATACCCGGCCACGCTCACGCTCTTGAAGGCAAATGTCCCCTGAGACCATTCATCGCCGAGCTTCCGACCGCCGAGGCCGCTAATCGGGAACGGGGTGCCACGTTTGGCCACATCGAAGCCAGTGGCAAATACGATACAGTCCACTTCGTGCTCGACACCGTCGGCGGTCCGAACACCGTTGGGTGACAATGTGGCGATCGGCCAGCTGATCAGCTTGCAGTTATCCGCCTGTAGCGCAGGGTAATAATCACTGGTCATGAGCATGCGCTTGCATCCAGGCCTGAAATGGGGCGTCAACTGACGTCTCAACCAGGAGTCTTTCACCTGCCGACGGAGATGAGCCTTGGCCGCCAGCTGTATCGCGGACGTCGCGGCGGTGTTCCAGACCATACCCACTGCCATCACTTCGTGGGCCCAAAACCACGCGTCGCGGAGCGCTTGTTCGCTCACCGGCAGGTGTGTGAAGGTCGAACGCGCCCAGGCCGGATGCCTGAAGTTCACCCTGGGCAACACCCAGCCGGGCGTTCTCTGGAAGACTTTGACCGAGGCAGCCGACTTTACGAGCTCGGGAATGATCTGAACCGCGCTCGCGCCTGTCCCGATGACTGCAACCCTCTTACCGCCGAGATCGTAGCCATGGTCCCATCGAGCGCTGTGGATCTTTTTTCCACCGTACGAGTCAATACCCCGAATATCGGGAAAGCTGGCGTTGGCAAGTGGTCCACTGGCCATCACAACTGACCGGGTGTGATACCGCTTTCCATCTGCCGTGTCGGCCATCCAGATGCCGGCACTCTCATCGAATTCCAAGGCAGTCACGTCGGTATCAAACTGGATGAACCGGGCAAGATCGTACTTGTCGACCATATCGTCGATATATTCGAGGATCTCAGCGCTCCCCGAGTAGGTACGAGTCCAGCCCGGATTCGGCTCGAACGAGTAGGAGTAGAGAAGCGAGGGAATATCGCAGGCCGCACCGGGATAAGTATTGTCTCGCCAGGTGCCTCCGACGCGATCTGACCGTTCCAGGATGACGAAGTCATCCGTGCCCTCTTGAAGCAGTCTGATCGCCGCACCGATACCTGCGAACCCGGCGCCGACGATCAACGTCGTCGTGGTGCCTGTCATTTGGCAACCGGTTCGTAGGTCAGTTCGTCCGTCCAGGATGGCGGCCGACCGAAAATCTGAACAGGGAAAACATCGATCGCATTGCCAAGGCGCTGAGACACGAAGTGCAGAGGCTGGGACCGCTTGATGGACGACGACATGTGCGCCTTCAAGATGTGATAGCCGGGCACCCTCCGCGTATGCTCACTGCGATCGCCGACATTGGCATACCGCGTCACTGCGTTGTATAACTTCTCCTCGGACAGACCCATAGCGTTGAGATTCATCAACATGCGCGTCAGGAGCGGGATATACAGCAACGCGCCGGTGAGAATGCGCGGGTCGACAAGAGCACCCGCAGTTTGAATGGCGTGGATTCGCATCGGGCTGGCGCCCAGGTCATTCAAGACCTGGAAGCCAACCGCGAGATGCCTTGATTCGTCGCTGTTGACCTTGTTGAACACCTCCCCGCACACAGGGTCGTCAACCTCATCGAGGAGAAACTTCAGCAGCGCTCCATCGAGCGCAGTCTCCAGTGCCGGAATCGCGGCCCCGATGACGGTCAGGGGCAGGGCTTCCGCATAACGGTCCAGCCATTCGATGACCAGCCGAATATTCTTGTTCGGGACCGGTTTCTCGCCTTCCTCGAGCATGCCCCAGCGACGCATCAAGGCAAGTTCGGCATTGGCGTGACGCTGCTCCTCGGCGTGAAAGTAACGGTAAATGTCTCCGAGCGCTTCGAATGGCGCCTTTGGAGCCATCGCGGCGAAGGCACGTGCTCCAACATGCTCAATCCACACCACGTCGGACATGAATTGCTTGAGTTTGGGACGCTGTTCATCGGTGATCAGTTCCGCGCCAGGGGCGTTCCAATCGATATCGGCAAGAGCCCATTGCTTGTTTTTGATTGTCTCGAGCATGTCACTGTATGCGAAAGCCATTTTCCCTGCTCCTCTACTCGGCTGAATCGTTCCATGAGGCCATGCGCTCCACGAGGCCCAGCGTGCGAGTAAAGGGGCCGGGTAGGGCTCTCTTGAGTTGCCACAAGACTTTGGCATCGAGTTGGGGTACTACATAAATTTGTCCGCGATCGTGCGCGTTCAACGTCGTTCGAGCAACGTGCTGTGGCGAAATGCCGGTCCATTTCATCAGGTTGGCCGCGAGTCTTGCAGCCGCCTCGTCGATTTGAGGATTGTTGACGATGTTCGTCTTCACGAAGGTGGGGCAAAGCACTGTGACGTTGATGTCAGTACCGCTCAGTTCGGCCGCCAATGTCTCCGACAGAGCGAGCACCCCGGCCTTGCTCACGTTGTAAGCCGCCATCCGAGGGGCCGAGCCAAAGCTCGCTGCCGACGCCACATTGATGACTCCGCCATGCCCATTGCTGCGGAGCCGAGGCACAAAAGTCTCGCAGCCGTAGATAACGCCCCAGAGGTTGACAGAAATCGCCGCGTTCCAGTCCTCGATCGACGTCGCGCCGATGCGGTTGCCGCCCGCACCGATTCCGGCGTTGTTGATGACGAGGCTCGCAGCCTTCTCGAACCAGTCTTCGCTCACATCAGCGAGGTTGCGGACCTGCTCAAGATCGGTGACATCGCATTCGATGTCGAAGCCCTCGCCGCCAGCCTGCCTCACCAACTCTGCCGACTCTTTTGCAGTGACGGGATCTTTGTCGGCGCACACCACGCGTCCACCTCGGCGCGCAAGCTCCACGGCGAATGCGCGGCCGATACCGCTTCCTGCGCCCGTGACGACTGCATCGGCGCGGTGCGTTCTGCCTGGTGCGCCGCCGAAGGGCAGCAATCTCATCCGTCTGCCTTTCGGGTCGCGACATGGACGTCTGCTGTGGGGAAACTCTCATCTGGGGGCACCAGCCACCATTGGTGTCGCATGCCACCAGTTTGGTGGTGGAACGAGCACCTTGTCAAGATGGAGAGGTGCGGTCGAGAAACAAGCGCTGGGGTGGTCGGACCGGGGCCGAGCGTCGTGCCGAGCGACGGCAGCAATTGATCGAGGCCGCAACCGAGATTTGGAGTGAGAGCGGTTGGGCCGCGGTCACTATGCGCGGCGTATGCGCCCGCACAGGGCTGAACGATCGATACTTCTACGAGGGCTTCAAGACGCGCGATGAGCTGCTCGTTGCTGCGTGGGATGGCGTCCGCAATGACATGCTCGGCGAGGTCGCCGCGCTCTTCAACGAGCGTGCGAATCGGCCGCCGATCGAAACCATCACCGCGGCGATCACCATCGTGGTCGACCGGATCGCACGCGATCCCGGCCGGGCACGCATCCTCCTCGCTCAGCATGTCGGTAGCTCACCGCTACAAGACCGCCGCGCCGTGGCGCTACAGGAAGCAACGCAGTTGGTCGTTGAGGCAAGCCGGCCACACCTCCGACAAGATGCCGACGAGATAGCCCTTCGCATGGACACCCTGATCGCTGTCGGGGGATTCGTCGAAGTCATCACCGCCTGGCACTCCGGTTTGCTTGCGGTGACCGAGAAAGAAGTGGTCGCGCACACCAGCAGACTTGCTGAAACCCTGGCTCAACGCTATGTCATCAGCGACTGATCGAGGCTCACAACAGGCCAGCCAGCCCCGTGGCGATCGCTGCGAACCGCATTTGCGGGTCCGACCGCCACCTTCACCGGCCACCGAGCACCGAATCCGTGAGTCACCGACGCGTCGCACCCTGTTCGGAAGGAGCGACGCAGGAACGGTGCTCCTGCGTCGCCGCACTTCCGCATCTTTGCTATCCCGACGAAGCGATAACTCGCTGTGAACCGTCTTGGTCGAACAGTTCTTTGCTCCAATGCTCCAGGACCGCGGCGCTGTCCCAATCATCAGGATGGAAACCCGGGCGATTGTAGGAACGGAAACGCCGCAGCGCATCGGCGGTGAACATCGGGGTGCGACTAAAGCGGTACAGACTGCGCACCAGGGTGACCGGGTTATATGAGGCTCTATCAGCGGCCATAGACAAGGCAGTCTGCAGAATGAGCTCGCCGAACAGAATTACTGAAGCGATCCGCATGCCCCGTACACGGGTGCGCTCGGTTGCTCCCACCAGCCGATAGACATCAAAGGCAACCGCTTTGTGCTCCGACTCCTCGAAGGCATGCCACAGCAGAATCGGTCGAACCTCTGTCTGGCCGATGAGCTTCTGGGCGTCTTCGCTGGTAAGAATGATTTCTGCCAGCGTAGCGGTGTAGTGCTCCAACGCGGAGGTCATGGACAGCCGCATTTCCGGCGAAAAGCGCCGTTCCAATCGCTTGATCAAGCGTCCGACATGACGGTCGATTCGCGCGGTCGGATAACCCATGACCTGGAGTCGCTCGTTTAGGAGACGATGCTGGTGTCGATGTGTGGCCTCTTGTCCGATGAAACCCTTGACCGCTGTCTCTAGTTGGGGATCGTCGATGGAACTCTGGAAGTTCCTGACCGAGCGGATGAAGAAATCCTCGCCTTCCGGGAACGTCGCAGAAAGCACCGAGATGAAATGGCTCATCACCAGGTCGCCATCGACAAAATGTTGCCGCTTCGTGGAGGTCGGCATCGGAAACCGAACGCGCCTGGGTTTTGGCAGCACCCGGGTCGGGGTCGGGGCTTGATCGTCCGACATTTGAGGTCCTTCCTCGAAGTTTGGATCTGACTTTATGCCTTGTCAGATAAGACTGCCAGACTGTAGGACATGAGTCCAGCACGTGTCTATGGCGGGCTGTCCGCAACTCAACGCGATGCACAGCGTCGCGTGATGTTGATTGATGCCGCGGTCTCAATCATGGGCACCCACGGAGCTACCGCGTGCACCGTGACCGCCGTGTGTGCGAAATCAGGAGTGACGAGCCGGTACTTCTACCAACAGTTTCGCGATCGAGACGCGCTCTTGCGTGCGGTATTTGCCAAGATCTCCACTACCTTCCAAGCGGTGATAACCAGCGCCATTCCGGACGACACGGTTGCTCCTCAAGAACTGGCTTACGCTCCGATCAAGGCCCTGGTTCAGGTGATCGAGAACGATCCCCGCATGGCCCGCATACTGTTTGTCGAGTCGGGCGCAGAACCCCTCCTTCGGCAGCTGCGAAGCGATCTGATGACCGATTTTGCGGAGCTGGTGCTCAGAGAGGCCCGCTTGCACCTCGATATACCCAGCGATGTGCTCCAAGTCGCAGATCTCGCCGCTACCTACGGTGTCGGGGGCCTGTTCGAGATACTCCGTCGCTGGATAGATGGACAACTGAACCTCTCGACTGAAATGCTCATCGAGCACTGTGCGGGTTTTCTCGGCATTCTCGGCCTGTATACCCTCGGACAGGCGCCTGATCAGGCCGCTCCGCCGCTGGCCAAAGCCGAGGAGACCCGATAGATTCTGGCCGACCGGCGTTATGCACTACTCGGTTGGCTGAAGGGCATGGCGCGACACTGACAATCGCTGCGGGTGTTCACCCGAGATCGCGAACCGTAGACTCCACGCGCGCCGGACGAGGAACTCGATACGACCTCGCACGGGCCCTGTGTGCCGTCCCTCCCCAGTCAATTCCTTCGATCGCTCGATCTGCAGCGAACGCACCGCTTCGATCCTCGCCATTCGACGGAACCACGGCGCGGAACAAATCCGACGCCCGCCTGCGCCGTTGTCACCTGATGTTAATTGCGGCTAACATCAGCGCCTAGTAGATCGACGTCGATGCTCGCCCGGAAGGAAAACTTTGGTACAGGTCCTGCCCGATCGGGTCGACGACACCGCGCCCGGCTATCTCAAGAACCGCGAAGGACTGAGCGCGCAACTCGACACCATCGCGGAGCAACTGGCGCTGGTCAACGGCGGCGGCGGCGCGAAATACGTTGCGCGCCACCGTAAGCGGGGCAAGCTGCTTGTCCGCGAGCGCATCGAGCTGATGCTCGACCCCGACACGGCGTTCCTCGAACTATGCCCCTTCGCCGCCTGGGGCAGTAAGTTCCCCGTCGGCGGTAGCGTGGTGGTAGGCATCGGCGTGGTCGAGGGCATCGAGTCGATGATCATCGCCCACGACCCCACCGTCCGCGGCGGCGCATCGAACCCTTATACCTTCCGCAAGGTGTTCCGCGGCATGGCCATCGCGCGGGAGAACCGACTGCCCATCATCAACATCGTCGAATCTGGCGGCGCCGACCTGCCCACACAGGCAGAGATCTTCGTGCCCGGCGGACAGCTGTTCCACGACTTGACCCAGCACAGCGCAGCGGGGCTGCCGACACTGGCCCTGGTCTTCGGCAACTCGACCGCGGGAGGTGCGTACGTCCCGGGCATGTGCGACTACGTCGTGATGGTGCGCAACCGTTCCAAGGTGTTCCTCGGCGGTCCGCCGCTGGTCAAGATGGCCACGGGCGAGGTCTCCGATGACGAGTCGCTCGGCGGCGCCGACATGCACGCCCGCACCTCGGGGCTGGCCGATTACATGGCCGAGGACGAGCAGGATGCGATCCGCATCGGCCGTCGCATCATGGCGCGGCTCAACTGGCGGAAGAACGGCCCCGGACCCACCACGCCGCCGCACCCACCGGTGCACGACCCCGATCAGCTGCTCGGCATCGCGTCGGTCGATCCGAAGGTGCCCTTCGACCCCCGCGACGTCATCGCCCGAGTGGTCGACGGCTCGGCCTTCGACGAGTTCAAACCTCTCTACGGCACGTCACTCGTCACCGGCTGGGCCTCGATCCACGGCTTCCCGGTCGGCATCCTCGCAAACGCACGGGGCATCCTGTTCAGTGAGGAGGCCGAGAAAGGTTCGCAGTTCATCCAACTGGCAAATCAGATCGACACCCCCCTCATCTTCCTGCAGAACACCACCGGTTTCATGGTCGGTGCCGAGTACGAACAGGGCGGCATCATCAAGGACGGCGCCAAGATGATCAACGCCGTATCAAACAGCACGGTCCCCCACGTGACCATCACCATGGGTGCGTCCTACGGTGCCGGGAACTACGGCATGTGCGGGCGATCGTACTCACCGCGTTTCCTATTCGCTTGGCCTAACTCGAAGTCGGCCGTGATGGGTCCGGCGCAACTGGCCGGAGTGCTGTCCATCGTGGCGCGCGAGTCCGCCGCCGACCGCGGGCTGCCCTTCGACGAGCAGGCCGACGCCCAGATGCGCGCCGCCGTCGAGGAACAGATCGAGCGCGAATCCGTCGCACTGGCCAACAGCGGCCGACTTTACGACGACGGGATCATCGATCCCCGCGATACGCGGACCGTTCTCGGGTTCTGCCTGTCGGTGATCCACAACGGCGAGGTCCGTGGCCAGCGTGGCTACGGCGTGTTCCGGATGTGATGGCGATGCCCAAGATCCGCAAGGTCCTGGTCGCCAACCGTGGCGAGATCGCGCGGCGGGTGTTCCGCACTTGCCGCGATCTCGGGATCGCCACCGTCGCGGTCTATTCCGACGCCGACGCCGACGCGTGGCACGTCGCCGACGCCGACGAGGCCGTGCACCTTCCCGGCTCGTCTGCCGCCGAGACCTACCTCGACATCCACCGGATCATCGCCGCTGCCTCGCTCACCGGCGCGGACGCAGTACACCCCGGCTACGGCTTCCTTTCGGAAAACGCCGGGTTCGCGCGCGCCTGTGCCGCCGCCGACCTCGTCTTCATCGGTCCGCCGCCCGGGGCGATCGACGCGATGGGCTCGAAGCTGCAGGCCAAGAAGACGATGTCCGACGCGGGGGTGCCTGTGCTGCCCGGTGGCGACACGACGGGGCTATCGGCCGAGCAGCTGGCGAAGCTGGCCGCCGACGTCGGCTACCCCGTGCTGGTCAAGGCCAGCGCCGGCGGCGGTGGCCGAGGCATGCGCATTGTCGCGTCGCCGGACGAGCTCGACGAAGCGGTCACCTCCGCTTCGCGTGAGGCCGCCGCCGCGTTCGCCGACGGCACCGTCTTCCTCGAGCGTTACGTCCAGCGCCCACGCCACGTCGAGATCCAGATCATGGCCGACACGCACGGAAACGTCGTCTCTCTGTTCGAGCGCGAGTGCTCCGTGCAGCGTCGACACCAGAAGGTGATCGAGGAGGCGCCGTCACCGGTCGTCGACGACGCGTTGCGCGCTCGGATGAGCGAGGCCGCCATCGCCGCCGCGCGCGCCGTCGGCTACGTAGGCGCCGGGACGGTCGAGTTCGTCTACGACGCCGCTCAGGATGGCAAAGCCGACTCCTTCGCCTTCCTAGAGATGAACACCCGGCTGCAGGTCGAGCACCCGGTTACCGAGCTGATCACCGGCCTCGACCTGGTGCGTGCCCAGCTGCTCGTAGCCATGGGCCGCCCGCTGCCTGAGGAGATGCACAACCCGCGAATTCGCGGTCACGCGGTCGAGGCCCGGCTGTGCGCCGAGGATCCGGCCGATGACTACCGGCCCTGTACCGGCACCCTGCGCACCTTGGATGTCCCGGCGCTTGCCGGCGTGCGGGTTGACTCGGGTTTTCGTGCCGGTTCGGTCATCAGTCATTACTACGATTCGCTGCTGGCCAAGGTCATCGCGTGGGCACCAACGCGCGACGAGGCACTTGCCAGCCTCTCGGCGGCGCTGGCCGGCGCCCGTATTCACGGCGTGACCACCAATCGCAACCTGCTTGTTCGCGTCCTGCGCCATGACGAGTTCGCCGGGCGGGGCACCGACACTGGGTTCCTTGACCGACACGACGTCGCCCAACTCGGCGCTGCCCTCCCAGACACGCAGTCCGAGCGCCTGCACGCCGTCGCGGCGACCGTGGCCGGGGTGGCCGCGCGGCGTGCCGTCGCAACTCTGCAGGCCACGTTGCCCGCCGGCTGGCGCAACAACCCTTCGCAGCCGCAGACCACAACCTGGCAGACCCAGGGCGGGCGCGAAGTGCGCGTCGGGTACACGTTAGGTTCGACAGGGACCTGCCTGCAGGTCGACGACGAGCCGTTGGCCGACGTCGAGGTTGTCGAGGGCAGTAGCGAGCGGGTGGTGCTGCGCGTCGACGGGGTGCGCCGCACTTATGATGTCGTCCTCGACGGCGATGTTGCCCACCTCGACTCGGTCGCCGGCTACTCCGCCCTGCGGCTGGCGCCACGCTTCGTCGACCCGAGCACTCTGAACCCGCCCGGGTCGCTCACCGCGCCGATGCCGGGCTCGGTGATCCGACTACCGGTCGCCGAGGGCGAGACGGTGTCAGCCGGTCAAACGCTCGTCGTCCTGGAGGCGATGAAGATGGAGCACACCGTCGCGAGCCCGATCGACGGGGTGCTGAGCGCCCTGCCGGTCCAGGTCGGCCATCAGGTCTCGAGCGGTGACGTCCTCGCCGTGGTCGAGGCGGTGGACGGCGGTGAAGTGGCGTCGGACGCCACGGAGCTCTAATGAAGCCGGCGCGCTCCCGATCGGTGGCGCGTCGATACCGATGTGAGGAGTGTCATGGAATTGCACGAGACAGAGGAACGTCAGGACCTGCGCAAGGCGGTCGCCGAGATCGCCAAGGACTTCGGACACGAGTACTACCTGGAAAAGTCGCTGGCCGGCGGGAAGAGCACCGAGCTGTGGCAGGCCGTGGGCAAACAGGGCTTCCTCGGGGTGAACCTTTCCGAGCAGTACGGCGGCGGCGGCGGCGGCATCTACGACATGCAGATCGTCGGTGAGGAGCTCGCCGCGGCGGGCTGCCCGCTGCTGATGACCGTCGTCTCGCCGACCATCTGCGGCACGATCATCCAGGCATTCGGCAGTGAGGAACTCAAGCAGCAGTGGCTGCCGGGCATCGCCAGCGGCGAGACGATCATGGCATTCGCGATCACCGAGCCGGACGCGGGCTCGAACTCGCACAACATCTCCACGACCGCGAAACGCGACGGCGACGACTGGGTCATCAACGGCACCAAGTACTACATTTCTGGTGTCGACGAAGCCGAAGCGATCCTGGTCGTCACCCGAACGTCTACCAACGACAGTGGTCGCGGACTACTCAGCTTGCTCGTCGTGCCCACCGATGTCCCCGGGCTCACCAAGTCACTCATCCCGGTGCAGGCGGTCACTCCAGAGAAGCAGTTCACTCTATTCTTCGATGACGTCCGCGTGCCGGCCGCCAACCTTATCGGCGCGGAGAACGAGGGCCTGCGCCAGGTCTTCATGGGCCTGAACCCGGAGCGAATCATGGGGGCGGCGCTCGGCAACGGCATCGGTCGCTACGCGCTGGATAAAGCCGCCGATTACGCCCGCAACCGCCACGTGTGGGGAACGCCGATCGGCTCGCACCAAGGCGTATCGCACCCGCTCGCCCACGCCAAGATCCAGGTTGAGCTGGCCCGGTTGATGACTCAGCGTGCCGCCTCCCTGCACGACGCCGGCGATCCGGGGTCGGGTGAGGCGTCGAACATGGCGAAATATGCCGCAGCCGAGGCGGGCATCCTGGCGCTCGACCAGGCGATTCAAACCCACGGCGGCAACGGCATGGCCACCGAGTACGGCCTCGCCACGTTGTGGGGTCCGGCCCGGCTCATGCGCACCGCGCCGATCAGCCGCGAAATGATCCTCAACTTCGTGGCGCAGCACAGCCTGAAACTGCCCGCGTCCTACTGAGTCGCCGCGGAATGAAAGGGAATCGAATGCAACTCGGCATCGGTCAGTGGGTGAGCCGGCGCGCCTTCCTCAACGGCGGGCGCACCGCGTTGATCAGCAACGGCGCGCACATCACCTACGCCGACCTCGATCGGCGCACCAACCAGGTCGCCGCCGCACTCATCGCCCTCGGCGTGCGCAAGGGCGATCGGGTCGCGATGCTGCTGGTCAATTCGACCGAGTTCATCGAGGTGCTGCTGGGCTGCGCCAAAATCGGCGCACTTGCAGTTCCGCTCAACGTGCGCCTTGCCGGACCCGAGATCGGCTACATCCTGGCCGACTCAGGCGCCGATGTTCTGGTCTTCCACGAGCCGTTCGCCGCGCAGGCCAGGAGCGCCGTCACCGAGTCCGGAGTCCGCGTGCGCCATGTCGTGCGCGCCGGTGGGGTGCCGGCGCCGGGCGAGCTCGGCTACGAAGACGTCGTCTCGGGCGCCGCGCCCGAACCGCTCAACGGTGACGTCGACGGCCGCGACCCCGCGTTCATCATGTACACGTCGGGGACGACGGGCCGACCCAAGGGCGCGATCCTCACCCACGACAACCTGCTATGGAACGCGATCAACGTCCTCGGCACCGACATCGGCCTGCGGGGCGAGGACGTCACCGTCGCGGTGGCGCCGATGTTCCACATCGGCGGGCTGGGAGTACACACCCTGCCGCTGTTGTACGTCGGCGGCACCAGCGTGATCATGCCGTCCTTCGAGCCGCGAGCGACGTTACAGGCGATGGCCGACCACCACGTCACGGTCCAGTTCATGGTGCCGGCCATGTGGACCGCACTCACACAGGTGCCCGACTTCGACTCCTTCAACCTGTCTGCGCTGCGTTTCGCCATGGGCGGCGGGTCGCCCGTCCCCCTCACGGTCATCGACTTCATGCGCGAGCGAGGCGTGCCCTTCACCGAGGGCTTCGGCATGACCGAGACCGCTCCCTTGGTGACCGTCCTCGACGCCGAGAACGTCAGCACGCGGGCCGGGTCGATCGGCCGCGTCGCAATGCATGTCGACGCCCGCATCGTCGACGACGACGACCGCGACGTCGCGACCGACACCGTGGGCGAACTGATCGTGCGCGGCCCGAATGTGTTCACCGGCTACTGGATGAAGGCCGAGGCGAGCGCCGAGGCGTTACGCGGGGGCTGGTTCCACACGGGCGACCTCGGGCGCATGGACGCCGAGGGCTTCATCACCCTCGTCGACCGCAAGAAGGACATGATCATCTCCGGCGGCGAGAACGTCTACCCGATCGAGGTCGAGCAGGTTCTCTTCCGCCACCCGGCGGTGTTCGACGCCGCCGTGATCGGCGGTAAGGACGCGAAGTGGGGCGAACGCGTCGTCGCGGTCGTGGTCGCCGACCCGGCGACACAGGCGCCGAGCGCCGAGGAGATCGTAGCGTGGTGCCGGGAGCGGCTGGCACACTTCAAGTGTCCGCGTGACGTGCACTTCGTCGCCGAACTGCCGCGCAATGCCACCGGCAAGCTGCTCAAGACCGAGCTGCGCGCGCAGTTCACGGGCATCGAGGGCGGAGTCGTTTTGCGCTGAGTCGTGCCGCTGCACATCGCGGGTTCGAAGCAGGGCCCCTAAATCATGAACTGAGAAGAGGATGCGACAGCATCGGCGGGGGCTAGCGGTTTCGTTCACCTCCCTTGATTTGGTGCGGCGGGTGCCGACGCAGGCAACCCCAGCGCCGGTAGGATCCCAGCCCGGCCCAGCGGATCGGACGGCGAACAACGTAACCACAAATCGACAGGAGGCCTGAAAGTGGCCGGTTTGCGCCGCAAACTGCTCCTCGAGGCCGCCGCCGACCTGTTCGCGCGGCAAGGCTTTCACGCCGTGGGCATCGACGACATCGGTGCCGCAGCAGGGGTGAGCGGGCCGGCCGTCTACCGGCACTTTCAGAACAAGGACGCGATCCTGCGCGAGTTATGCGACGCCGCCATGACTGAGCTGCTGGCCGGCGCCCGGCGCGCCACCAACGCCGGCACACCGACGGAGGTCCTGCACGCCCTTGTCGACCTACACGCGGCCTTCGGCGCGCGACGACGCGGCCTGTTGGCCGTCTACGCCCGCGAGCACCGCTCGCTGTCGCCGCTGGCGACCCGTGCCCTGCGACGCCGACAGCACAGGTACGAGTCCTTCTGGGTCGACGCGCTCGTACGAGCACGGGGCGATCTGGACCGTGAGCGCGCACAGGGCCTGGTCGCCGCCGTGCTGTCATTGCTCAACGCGTCCGCGTACATGCCGGCGTCGCTGGACGACGCGACGATTGAGGCGATGCTGGCCGCCGCGGCCGTTGCGGCGCTGTTCAGCCGCGCGGTTACACAGCAGGTAGACGGCGCCCCGCACCGGATTTAGTGTGTGTCGAGCAGCGATTCGGGAACGTCCACCACTCGGGATCGCACGTACTCCCCGAGCCCCTTGGCCTGCGCGTCCGGCCGGGTCGAGGAGGCCACCCCGTCACCGAGCAAGCCGTGCACCACCACGTTGAGCGCGCGCAGGTTCGGCAGTTCGAAGCGCTCGATGCGCAGGTGCGCCGTCTCCGGCCCGAGCAGTGTGCGCAGCCGCTCGACGCTCAGGTACTCGCGCGCCCACGCGTAACCGGGGTCGTCGCGTGCCCACAGTCCGAGGTTGGCGTTGCCGCCCTTATCTCCGGACCGCGCACCGAGTACCGACCCGAGCGGCGCGAGCCGCGTCGGCCCGGATGGCGCCGGCAGCTTCGCGGGCGGGGCGATCCCAGCCGGCGGGACCGCACCGGTCGGCGGGTCAGGGATCACGTGCCGATTGCCGTCGGCGTCGACGAGCACGTGCGTGAGGGCCGAGCGCGGAACGTAGGCCGGCCGGTAGACGCCGAACGCGGTCTCCGAGGACGGTGGCGTGGTGGTGTGGAAGCCGGCGAAACCAGCCAGGGCGATCTCCATGACCCCGCCGGAGAAGGCTCGGCCCACCTTTCGCGGGTCGGCGTCCTTCACCGTCACACGCAGGTGCGCGCAGGCTTGCTCGTTCGTCGGCGCATCGGAGACGTCGAAACGCAACAGTCGCACGTCGACTTCGTCGAAGGCGTCGCGTCCGCCGAGAACGTCGAAGAGCTGCTGTTCGGCGAAGGCCGCCTTGGCCTCGATGTCGAGGCCGGTGAGCACCATGGTCATCGTGTTGCGGAAGCCGCCCACCTCGTTCAGCGCCACCTTCAACGTGTCCGGCGGCGGACTGCCTTTCGTACCGCTGATCGCGACACGGTGCTCACCCTGTTGAGCCAGGCGAATGGTGTCGAAGTGGGCGACGACGTCGGGGCCGAGGTAGGCAGGTTCAGCGATCTCGTAGAGCAGCTGGGCGGTGACCGTGCCGACTGAGACCAGTCCCCCGGTGCCGGGATGCTTCGTGATCACCGAAGAGCCGTCCTCGGCGACCTCGGCGATCGGAAACCCCGGGTAGCGGCGGTCGGTGATCTCGTCGAGGAACGCGTAGTTGCCGCCCGTCGCCTGAGGGCCGCACTCGATCACGTGCCCGGCGACGACCGCACCCGCGAGCCGATCCCAGTCGGCGCGTGCCCAGGCGTGCCACCAGGCCGCGGGACCGACCACGAGGGATGCGTCGGTGACCCGGCCGGTCACGACGACGTCGGCGCCCGAATGCAGCGCCTCGGTGATGCCCCAGGCGCCGAGGTAGGCGTTGGCCGACACCGGTTTGATGTCGCCGACGGGCGGCGTGATTGCGTGGAGGTCGCCACGTAGGTCGTCGCCCTCGACGTGCGCGACGCGCGCGGTGAGGCCGAGACGTGCGGACAGCTCGCGCAACGCGGCGGCCAAGCCGGCGGGATTCAGCCCGCCCGCGTTCGCGACGACCTTGATGCCACGATCGAGACAGGTGCCCAGCACCTGTTCCATTTGGGTGAGGAAAGTCCGCGCGTACCCGCCGGACGGGTCTTTGGCCTGGGCCTTGGCCAGGATGAGCATGGTCAGCTCGGCCAGATAGTCACCGCACAGGACGTCGATCGGTCCGCCCTCGACCATCTCGCGGGCTGCGGCGATGCGGTCGCCGTAAAAGCCGGAGCAGTTGCCGATGCGGACCGGGACGCTCACCGCTGACCCCCTGCGAACTGGCCCGCCACGCGCCCGCCGCCAGGGGGCCCCGCGAAGGCCTGGGCGATCGCGAGCCACTGGTCGGCCAGCGGTCCGTCGGCGACCAAAGCGGTGTCGTCGCGGTGGCGGCGTTGGGTCACCAACAGGCAAAAGTCCAGCGCCGGCCCGCTCACGCGGTTGGCGGCGTCGGCTGGCCCCCACGTCCAGACGCTGCCGTCCGGAGCGGTCAGCTCGACGCGTACCGGGTCCGCGGGGAGGTCCAGACCGTTGGCCAGGTAGCTGAAAGCGCGCGCACCCACCCCGATGTGGGCCACGTGCCGCAGCCGTGCCGTGGCCTCGCGGGTCGCGCCGAGCGCGTCGACGATGTCCTGGCCGTGCGCCCAGGTCTCCATGAGTCGCGCTGTCAGCGACGAGACCGCGCTCATCGTCGGCCCGAACCACGGCAGGCGGGTCGCCGGGGCAATGTCCGCGAACGCCGCAACGAGGGCTGCACGCGACGTGTCGAACCACGCGAGCAGGTCGGCAGCCGGCATTTGACGGTAGCGCTCAGCGATGACGTCGGGTGAGATGCTTCCGTCGGCCATCATCGGCAGGTAGTCGCTGCTGAAACCGTCGGGGTCGGTGGCCGAGCGCACCGCCACGTCGTCGAAGAACGCCAGATGGCTGATCTGGTCGCGGATCGCCCAGCCCACGGCCGGAGTCGGCGCGTCCCAGCCGCGCGGACCTTCGGGCAGCGGTGCGATGAGTTCGCGCAACGCGGCCGTTTCGGCTTCGATGTCGGCGATTACCGACTGCATGGTCACCGCCATGTCAGCGTCCCTTCCACTGTGGTGCGCGCTTCTCGCGGAACGCCGTCGGGCCTTCCTGCGCGTCGTCGCTCAGATAGACCGGCTCCCATATCTCGTCGGCCAGGTCGTAGGCGGCGGCGAGGTGGTGCTGTGCCGAGAGGTACACGGTGCGCTTGGACGCAAGCACCGATAGCGGTGCGTTCGCGGCGATGCTGAGCGCCAACTGCCGGGTACGCTCGCGCAACTGATCGGCCGGCACCACCTCATTGACTAAGCCGACCTGGTGGGCGCGCTCGGCGGTGATCGGGTCGCCGGTCAGCAGGATCTGCATGGCAACGCGTGGGGGCACCAGCCACGATAGCGGTGCCGCCCACGGCGACCCGCGGCCGACTTTGACCTCGCTGACGGCGAAGGTCGCGTGTTCGGCAGCCACGACCAGGTCGCACTGCTGCGCGAGCAGGAAGCCCCCGGCGAACGCGACACCGTTGACGGCCGCGATCGTCGGCTTCGCGACATCGATGTTGCGGCCGAACTGCGGAGCGAAGTCCTTCGGGGGCACCTTGAGCGCGTTCTGCGCCATCTCCTTCAAGTCCCCGCCGGCGCAGAACGCCTTATCGCCCACGCCGGTGAGGACGAGCACCTTCGCCGCGTCGTCGTCATTGAAGCGGCGTACCGCGTCGAAAAGCCCCGTGCGCACAGCGTTGTTCAGCGCGTTGCGCGCCTCGGGCCGGTTGATCGTCAGCCAGGCCACGCTGTCGACGACCTCGTAGCGAACCGGTTGCTCGGCCACCGAGCCTCCGTCCCTCACCGTCGCCTCGCATGTGAGTGGCAGCTCACCCCGGCACCTCGACAAACGGGTCGGCCAGCTCAACGGTGGCTTCACTCGGCACGCACGGACCATCTTCGCTCGAGACGAGCAACTCGAGGTCGACGAGGCGCCGTCCGCCATCGTCGCGTTTGGCCACGACCTTGCCGCTCAGGGTTGCGGTCTGGCCCGGATAGATCGACCGGATCATTGAGATTCTGCGGCGCCGGATGAGCGCGTCGGGTCCGGCCCATTCGTTGAGGCCGCGGTCGATGAAGCCATGGAAGAAGAGGGTTGACAGGTAGATCGTGCGCTGGCCCTGGCTGCGCGCGTAGTCGGGGTCGTGGTGACCGGGGAACCAGTCCCATGTCGAAGCCGCGTTCATGCAGATGCGCTTGTAGCTGATCTCGATCGAGACGGGCGTCAGGGTGTCGCCGACGGCGATGTCCTCGAACCGCACGGGGACGCGGACCATGCTGCGCTCGGTGGAGTCGTTCATGATGCGCCTTCACTATCGGCGGTGTCGTATCGGAAGAGCACGTTGGTGTTGCGGCCGATGACCTCACCGTGCTGGTCGGAGAAGGTGCTCACCGTGGTGATGAACACACCGGTGCCCACCCGCGTCGTCTTGGGCTCGGAGATCGAGGCGATCTCCTCCACGATCGACACGTGATCGCCTACCCGGGGCCGGCGTTCGAACTCCGTCGTCGTCGAGGCGTTGATGATGTGGTGGCCCGGCAACGGGACGCTGAGCGCGAACATCATGTCGGCACGCGCTAGGTACCCGGGCACCCACTGCGGCGCGAAGCCGAGGCTCATCAGCAGCCCGGGCGGGCAGTCCTCACCCTCCCAGTAACGGGGGTTCGCGTCCTCGACGAGCGAGCAGTAGTACAACACCATCGAGCGGTCGATCGGGAACCACGCATGCCGCGGTTCGGAGCGATGACCGACCCACGCCCGGCCTTCGTCGAAGGTCCCGAACGTCATCCCGAGGCCGGTGACGTCGCTCGTTGGCGCGCTCACCGGGTCACCTGCACGACGGCGCTCCCCTTTATCGCGGGTTCGCCGGTCTGGCGCGTGACCACGAGTTCGAGGTCTGCCACCTGCTGCCCTCCGGCCTCGCGCACGCCGGTGACCCTGCCGCCGAAGCTGAGCAGGTCACCGGGCCATACCTGACCGGTGAACCGGATGCGGAACGAGCGGATGTTGGCCAGCCCCACCCAGGCGGTCAGCCGCTGCGCGAGCACACCGCCGTGCAGCAGTCCCATGCCGAACACACCGGGCATGCCGGCCGCGCGGGCGAACTCTTCGTCGTGGTGGATCGGGTTGAAGTCGCCGCCGGAGCCGGCGTAGCGAACGATGTGCGAGCGCGTCAGCGGGCCGAACTGTGAGGTCGGCATCTCGTCGCCGATGGCCAACGCCACCGGCGCGGGGGATGTCGTCATTGGGTGGAGCCTCCGGTTTCGATCAAGACGTCGGTCTGGCGCACGACGAGTTCGTCGCGCTGGTTGGTGAAGTCGGTCTCGATCGTCACGATTGTCATGATGCCGCCGCGCTTCCCCTCGCGGCTGGTCACGTTCGACACCCGACGAGTCTCGGTGAGCTCGTCGCCGACGAACACCGGCGCGAAATACTCCCAGCCGCACTCACCGTGCAGTACGCGTCGCAGGTCGAGCCCGAGGGCGCCGAACATGTCGTCGTCGGCGCGCCAGTGAGCCGAGGAGACGACGAAGGTCGGAGGAGCGGGGATCGCGCCGAAGCCGGCGGCGCGGGCGGCCGCGACGTCCTGGTAGATCGGGTCGCGGTCGCCGAGCGAAAGTGCGAACTCGCGCACTTTGGACCGGTCGACGGGAAACGTGGTCCTCCCGAGTTGCGTCCCGATGAGCGATGCGTCAGCCACTCTGGTCACCTTTCCCGCCGGCGAAGGCCGGCGCACAATCGCGAATGAGGCTGCCGAGGTTCTCGGCGATGCGCTCGGGCGCGAGACCAATCGAGGGTGAGTAGAGAACGATGTGGTCCAGCACGCCCTCGTAGCGGCGCAGCCCTTCTCGGACCTCGGCGGCGGTGCCGGCCACCGCCATCGCGTCGATCATGTCGTCGGTGACCGCGGCGAACATGGCCGGCAGGTCACGCCGTGCGAACGCGTCGCGGATGGCCGCTGCCTGCCTGGCGAAACCGCTGACGTCGAGCACGTGCTCGTAGGTCTTCACCGAGGAGTAGAACGCGATCTGCTGCGCGGCCTCACGACGTGCGATCTGTGGGTCGTCGTGCACCGCGCAGATGACCATCGAGACGATCTCAATGTCGGCGGGATCGCGTCCGGCCCGCTCCGCACCGCGCACGACGGCTGGGCGGGCGACCTCCTCGACGTAAGTCGTGGTGAACAGCGGATGACCAGCCAACCCGTCGGCTACGCGCCCTGCCACCTCGCACATCCGCGGACGCACGCCCGCGGTGATGATCGGGATCGCTCGCTTCGGCGGCGCGACGTCGCCGGTTGGGACGAGATTCATCCGGTAGAAGCGCCCCTCATGGCGCACGGGGCCCTCGTGCAGGTTCCAGATCCGACGCACGAGCGGGACCAGCTCCTCCATGCGCAGAGCGGGAGCGGAGGTGTCCTCCACGCCGTGCCAGTCGCTCATCATGCGGCGTGTACCGTTGCCGAGCCCGAGTACGACGCGCCCGCCTGAAAGCTCGTCGAGGTCACGCGCCTCGGTGGCGAGCACGAGCGGGCTGCGCCCGACGCCATACAGGATCGACGACCCGATGCGGCAGCGCTTTGTGCGCGCGGCCATCGCGGCCATCGAGATCGAGCCGGAGCGCGAGTAGAACTCCGAGGCCCAGGCGGCGTCGAAGCCGGCGAGGTCGGTAGCCTCGGCGGTCTCGACAAGGGTGGCCAAGTCCGCGCCGAGCACCGAGACCCCGTACGTGGTCACGACGCCGCCAGCCTGAATCGGACCAGCCCAAGGTCCTCGTTCACCCGCTCGAACACTGCGCGCACTCTCGCCCCGATCGCAACTTCATCTGGGGCCACGCCCTCGAGACTGGCCAACAACTGCGGCCCCTCGTCCAGACGAACGAGCACGACGACGTACGGCTCGCTGCGCGGGAACGAGTCCCACGGGGGGCGGTACACCGGCGCGAAACTGACGATCTCACCAGTACCCGCCGCGGTCTCCCAGGCCAACTCACCGTCATGGCAGACGGGACACACCAGCCGCGGGTAGAGGAAAGGGTGGTCGTTCGCGCACCGCTGGAAGACGAGTACACCGCGGGCCGCTGCTGCGAAGTAGGGACGGTTGACATCGGTCAGCGGCGGCAGCGCCTCAGGATCGTGCAGACCGTCGAGAGAACTCGAAGCTGCGGTCATGACGCTCCCTCCATCACCATGCTGACGTGACTGCACAGCATCGAGCCGTAGCTGTGCACGAACGCGGTATCCGCCCCGGGCACCTGACGGCCCTCGGCGCGACCGGACAACTGCCAGTAACCCTCAAGGATCTGCGAAATGCCAGAGGAGGTCCCGGTGTGCCCGAACCGGATTAGGCCGCCGTCGGTGTTCACCGGAAGGTCGCCCCCCGGATCGGCGCAGCCGTCACGGTAGAAATCGCCTGCCCCACCGGGCTTCACGAAACCCGCCTCCTCAAGGATCATCGCCGGGTTGGAGGCGAAGGCGTCGTAGAGCAAAGCGATGTCGACGTCGGCCGGCGCCCGTCCGGAGCGCTCAAAGGCCATCGGACCCGAACGGGCGGCCCCGGTACGACCCGGCCGGGCCAGCGAGGTCAGAAAACCGTGGGTGTGACCCTCTCCAAAGCCCAGCAAATGCACCGGCCGGTGCTTGCCCGCGCGAGCCCGGCGGGCCGAGCCCAGCACCAGCGCGCCACCGCCCTCGCAGGGAATCGAGCAGTGGTAGAAGTGGAACGGCCCGGCGATCGGCCGGGACGCCAGCACGTCCTCCACAGTCAGGCGTTGAGCGCCGTGCGCGATAGCCGCGGGGTTCAGTGCGGCCCAACGGTCCTGCGACACGGTGACCTCGGCGATGTCCGCCTTGCCCTGTCCCGTCTCGTGCATCCAGGCCTGCGCGATCAAACCGTAGAGCGCCGGCACGGACGGTCCATAGGGCATCTCGAACGCGTGGTCACACACCAGCGCCATCAGTTCGCGCCCGCCATCGCGGATCGGTGGAAACTTGCCCGCCGACACGACCAGCACCGTCTCGGCCTCGCCCCGGGCGATGACGTTACTCGCCATGCGCGTCATGGCGAGATGGGTCCCGCCGCCAAGCTGACAGGTCATCTGAAGTTTCAGATTGTGCAGCCCGAGATAGTCCATGAGGTCCTCGGACAGGAAGATCGAACCCTCGTTCGTCATCGGCCCGGCGCACACCAGACCGTCGACCTCGTCTGGGACCACCCCTGCGTCGGCGAGAGCCGCGACCGCGGCGCGCACATGCAATTCAGTGGAGGTGTACGGAACGTTTCTCCCTGGAGCGAGTTCGGCGGCACCGATGATGGCCGGCTGGTCGTGTGGCATCCGGACTCCTCTCGACCACGCGTCCAACGCCGGTCCCGACGTGAACGACGGTTAGCATAGCGTGCCTAGAGGTCCGCGTCACCCCCGCCCGCA